>JADLGT010000365.1 GCA_020849195.1 Bacteroidia bacterium | reverse complement strand
CATCCAACACTGCGTTGTTCCAATCTGAACAACACCGTATGTTTTACTATTATAGGTTATTTCGGTAAGCGATCCACAACCGTTTGCCGAATAATTAATTGCAACGGTAGCTTTGCCTTGCTTACTTGTTACTCCGCTAACTTTATAAGTTACATAATAAGTTCCGGCTGCTGCTCTCGAAACATTATTAATTGTAATTACATTATTAGTGGTATCTATCAATGAAAAACCATTAGGTCCCGACCATGTGTACTTGGCTCCTGCAATATTTTGGGCAGTCAATGTAAGCGATGTGCCTACTGTACGCGGACTGTTTGTTGATAAGGTTGGAGCAGCAGGAGTTATAATAACAGTTACAGTTGCCGGTTGACTTTTATGTCCGCCACTTGTGGTAGCAACAACGGTATAGGTTCCTATTGCTGCTGTTGTTACCGCTGAAATAACTGGATTTTGTACAGATGAAGTATAAGTGTTTGGACCTGTCCAGCTGTAAGTAGCATCAATTGGTTGATTGGTTGGCCCCATGATAGTTGAAGCATATAAATTAAGCGATCCGCCGGTAACTGCGCTATCCGCCTTTGCGGTAATTTCACAATTAGTAACGTAAACATGGTATGCTTCGCTTGTACAACCTCCTGCCGTAGCAGTAACCGAATAGTCTCCTTCCATTCCTTTTGCAAAAACCAAAGTAGGATTTTGTGTATATGAAACAAAACTTTTTGGACCTGTCCATTTATATGATGCACCCGATATAGCGGCGGCTTTAAACTGAATAGTATCGCCTATGCCAACAGGTCCATTATAGCTAGCCGCAGGTGCAGCTACACCACAGGCATTGGTCGTGGTAGTTGCAGCAACCGTATCATCTTTCTTTTTGCATGAAACAATTATAAGGGACGCAATAATTATTCCCGAAACAATAGCATTAATTTTTTTTGTTGAGTTTATCATTTGTAGTGTGTTTTAAGGCTGGTAAATATAATAATATCAGTTTAAAAATATCAAAGGTCATACGATTTTTATTATATCAAATTCATTTCTAACTTTATAAAAACTACAAATAATGGCCATTTACCGGTTTAAAATAAAATTCGAAGATTATGATGATGTATTTCGCGTGATTGAATTGCGAGCTACACACACATTCAAAGATTTCCATGAGGCTATTCAGAAAGCCATTGGGTTTGATAATTCCAAACCCGCTTCATTTTACATGAGCGATGACTATTGGCGAAAAGGAACCGAAATCACATTAACGGATGGCTCCTCAACTGATGCGGCGGCTAAATCAAAAAAGCTCATGCACAAGTCGAAAATAGCCGATTATATTGAAGATCCGCACCAAAAAATAATCTACATTTCCGATTTTGATGTTCAATGGAGTTTTGTTATCGAACTGATTAAAATAACCGACGAGGATGTTACGGTTAGCTATCCGCGATGTATAAGCAGTGGTGGAACGGCACCCAAACAATACAAACCGGTTGCTGCATTGCCGGCTAACGGAGAAGAGGATGATGACGATGACCGCGAATTTCGTGAAAAAATATTCCAACACGAAGAAGGGCTTGATGAGGATGACGACGATGAAGATGCGATGACAGAGGGCGAAAACGAGGAAGAACCAGAAGCAGGAGCCGACGAGAGTGCAGAAGAAATCGAATGAAATCTCAAAAATTTTTGATTGTTATTACCGGTCCCACTGCAATTGGCAAAACTGCTATGGCTATAGGGCTTGCTAAAACATTCGGAACCGAAATTATTTCTGCCGATTCGCGGCAGTTTTTTCGCGAAATAACAATAGGTACCGCGAAGCCCACTAAAGCAGAGCTTGATTCGGTAAAACATCATTTCATTAACAATCTTTCCATTACCAACGACTATGATGCCGGACAATACGAACAAGAAGCAAATGCTGTCATTGAACATTTATTTACAAAACAAGATGTGCTAATTCTTACAGGTGGTTCGGGAATGTATATTGACGCCGTATGTAAGGGCTTCGACAATATTCCTCAAGCCGATGAAAATACTCGTGTTCAATTAAACGATTTGTTTAAATCAAAAGGGATAGACGAACTTCAAAAACTACTTGCACAATACGATCCCGAACATTACAGTTCTATCGACCGTAATAATCCCCATCGGCTAATACGCGCGCTTGAGGTATGTATCACAACGGGGCTTCCTTATTCGTCATTCCGAAAAGGAATAAAAAAAACAAAAAATTATACCATTATTAAAATCGGACTTACAACTAATCGCACTCAATTGTATGAACGCATCAACCACCGTACAGATGAAATGATAAAATCAGGACTCGTTGATGAAGTAAAAAACTTACTTGGATTTAAACACCTCAATGCCCTGCAGACAGTTGGCTATAGAGAAATTTTTGAATACTTGGAAAATAAAATAAACTTAGCTGAAGCCATTGATCTGATCAAACAAAACACACGCAACTTTGCTAAACGTCAACTTACCTGGTTCAAGAAAGACAAGGATTTGCAATGGT
>JADLGT010000364.1 GCA_020849195.1 Bacteroidia bacterium | reverse complement strand
ATTGTTCTGCATACACTAATTTTTTCAGGTTTGGCCCAACAAAAGCAAACCACACCTCCACCTAAATTTCAGCACCCTGAAGGGAAATACGTAAGCGTTAATGGCGCCAAACTGTGGGTTGAAATTGCAGGTAAAGGCGACCCCTTATTTATTATTGCAGGCGGACCGGGTGGTAATCATGTGTCGTATCACAGCATGGATGCCTTACAAGACTCCAGCACGCTTGTTTTTATTGATAATTTCGGCCGCGGAAAATCCGATACTGCTAAAAACGTTACGGAATACAGCATTGACCGTGATGTGGAGGATATAGAAGGGATACGTAAAGCACTTCAGTACGAAAAAATAAACGTATTTGGTCATTCGTATGGCAGCTTGGTTTGTCAACTGTATGCTATAAAATACCCTCAACATGTAAAACATTTGATTATTGCGAATGGTTTTTTTAGTGCAGAAATGTGGCAGAAAAATGATGACAACAGTAATCACGAAATAAAAACCAATTACCCCGAGGTGTGGGAAGAACTAATGAAACTACGTAGTGCCGGCGCCCATTCCAACGATCCCGAACATATTAAAGTTTATGGCAAAGTGCCTTATGGATTTTTATACGCTTACAACCCTACTAATTTTGGAAAAAGCCGCGACCCAAAATATCCCAACCCTTTTAATACAGCATTGTATTATCAATTAGTAGGTTATGACGGGGACTTTATAATTGGCGGCGACATAGGTAAGTTTGATTGTCGTAAGCAGTTAAAAAATCTCACCATGCCTGTACTTGTTGTTGCCGGCCGATACGACAGAGTATCGGTTCCGGAATTTGCCGTTCAATATAAAACATATTGCCCTCAAGCTCAGTTCGAAATGTTTGAACGTTCGGGGCACAATCCGCAGGTAGAAGAGCAAGAAAAGGAATTTGGAATAATCCGAAAGTTTTTGAGTAAATAAATACCAAGCCCGATGAAACTCTGTGTTTCATCGGGCTTGGTAGAACTTATGCAAATACAAAATCTCGGTTAAACTTTTTCCTTAGCTTTAGCTTTTGTTTTTCTAGCCTTTGGCTTTTCTTCCGGTATCACTTCAACGTAGTTAGGGTCGAGCGAGGCATCAACTAATATACGACCACAGTGTTCGCATACAATAATTTTTTTGTGCATACGTATATCTAATTGGCGTTGAGGAGGTATTTTGTTAAAGCAGCCTCCGCACGCGTCGCGCTGAACGGTAACTACTGCCAATCCATTGCGTGCATTTGAACGTATGCGATGGTAGGCATTAAGCAATCTGTCTTCAATTTTATCTTGAGATGATTTTGATTTTTTCAAAAGCACTTCTTCCTCTTTTTGGGTTTCGGCAATAATATCATCCAACTCCTCTTTTTTAATTTTAAGATCTTTCTTTCGACCTTTCAATTCCTCGGAAGAAGTTTCAATCAATTCGTTTTTGGAAACAATATTTGCTTTGGCTTCTTTAATCTTTTTTTCAGAGAGTTGTATCTCTAAATTTTGGTATTCCACTTCCTTACTTAATGAATCGTATTCGCGGTTATTGCGCACTTTGTTTTGCTGAGATTCATATTTTTTTATGGCCGACTGAGATTCTTTTATTGAATTTTTTCGATCGGTAATAAATGTTTCGAGTTCGGCAATCTCTTCTTGCATGTTATTCATGCGGACTTCCATTCCGGTAACAGCATCTTCCAAATCGCGTACCTCAAGCGGTAGTTCGCCTCTAACAATTTTTATTTTGTCGATTTTTGAATCTATCTGCTGTAAGTCATATAAAGCTTTGAGTTTTTCTTCTACGGAAATATCGGCTTTTTCGTCAGCTTTCGATTTAGTCATTTCAAATATAGTTTATGGGGTTTGTGTTAATTTTTGATAAATGGACTGCGAAGGTAGGAAATTTTTTGGTCAATAAATCGTAAAAAAGTTGCTTGGTAAACTGCTCACTTTCATAATGCCCAATATCGGCTATAACTATCTTATTATCAGCATCAAAGAATTGATGGTATTTAAAATCAGCCGACACAAAAACATCTGCTCCGGCGTTTATGGCCTCCAGTAAAAGGAAACTTCCGCTACCACCACAGACGGCCACCTTACTAACTTTTTTGCCGGTCAGCTTGGTGTGTCTCACACAACTTGTTTGCATTACTTGTTTAAGATTTTTTAAAAAAACGTTTTCATCTTCCGGAAAAGATAAATTGCCAATCATGCCCGAACCTACCTTGTTATTTTTATTTGCAAGTTCGATAAGGTCGTAGGCCGGTTCCTCGTAAGGATGCGACTTTAAAAGTGCCTCAATAATTGCCCGTTCCCGCTCAACGGTATAAATTGATTCTATCTTCAGTTCATTTTCATGGTGTTGTTTTCCTTTTTCACCAACATACGGATTCGCACCTTTGTTTGCCTTAAATGTGCCATAACCTTCTACATTGAAGCTACATTCGCTATAGTTACCAATGTGGCCGGCCCCTGCATCGAACAATGCTTTACGAACATGATCGGCTTTGTCAACAGGACAAAAAGTAATTAACTTTCGTAGTTT
>JADLGT010000363.1 GCA_020849195.1 Bacteroidia bacterium | reverse complement strand
TAGGCGCATTGCTTTTTAATATATTTTTAAACTGGGTTTTAATCTATGGCAAATTAGGTTTCCCTCAACTTGGTTCAACGGGTTGTGCCTTAGCAACGGGTATTAGCATGTGGTTTATGCTTTTTGTGATGTTATATTGGGTTCGACATGCAAAAGCTTATCAAGCAACCTATCCATTTAATCATATTGAAAAGCCAGATTTTAGCATAATTACACAAATACTAAAAATTGGCATACCAATTGGATTAACCTATTTTATTGAAGTATCCGCTTTTTGCATGATTGCATTATTAGTAGCTCATTTTGGGGTTATTCAAGTTTCTGCCAATCAAATAGCCTTAAATGTTTCCTCATTATTATTTATGGTACCAATGAGTATTGGTGTCGCCCAAATTACCAGAGTAGGGCAAACATTAGGCGAAAACAATTTATCATTGGCACGCTATATTTCTTGGTTAGGTATTGGCATCTCTTTAGCTTTTTCTTCAATTTCTGTTATTTGCATTATAACATTTAGACACACCATTGCCGCAATATACACCTCAGACCCCGATGTACAAAAAATGGCCGCCGTTTTATTATTAATTGTAGGGATTTTTCAATTTTCTGATGGCTTACAAGTAGTTGCCGCTTCAGCCTTGCGTGGATACAAAGAAACTTTTAAACCCATGGTAATTCATTTTTTGGCTTTTTATTTATTTGCGATCCCACTAGGATACATTCTCGCCATTGCTCCAGCTTGGTCCACTCTAAAACCAAACCACCCAATGGGCGTAAATGGCTATTGGATCGGCTTAACCTTTGGTCTAACTATTTCTGCCTTGCTACAAGTTATCTACCTAAATTACTATTCAAAAAAACGAATTTTTTCGGCAGATGATAGACTATAGATTATAACTAGTTTGAGCATGGAAAATGCACCTTGACTAATTCAATACACATTAAATTGTTCGAACCTAGGGCTTGAAAAATCAATCAATATTTTTAAGGCACATCTGGATTTTAAGTGGGTTAATTAATCTAAATTTAGTCCGTAACATGACTCTGGGACATGATGATTGGCTGATCTTACCAAGTAATAAAATTTCATTACTGATACCATACCGACTTTAATCGGCGCTTTCTTCTTTTTCATTTGCGGTAATTAGCAGTTAAAAAAGGTATCGAGAATCGAGATTTTAGTATTTCTCAACTACAGTCTAAAGTCTAACATCTAAAGTCTCGTTTTTCTATAGTCTCGTTTACTTTTTATGCAAAACTTGTTATAATGACATTTTTTAAACATTACGATTGTTATAAGGAATTCAATATGAGCAAAAGTTTAATTTATACATTTTTGATGTTACTTTCGTGTTATTTTGTTATGGGGCAAGACTTACCGGCTTGGAAAAAGGATTTGGCACCGAAAAATGAAAATTGGAAAAAAACGGAGCAACATTTGCAATTTAATAATGACGCCGAGCCAGAAAGTTTGGACCCTGCAGTTATTACGGGTTTGTTGGAATTTAGAATTGTCGATGGACTTTTTGAAGGGTTGGTTTCGCTTGACCCAAAAACACTTGTGGCACGACCTGCCGTTGCTGAGTCTTGGACCATTTCAGAAGATCAGCTGGTCTATGTTTTTAAAATTCGAAAAGAGGCAAAATGGTCTAATGGGCAACCTGTATTAGCTAACGATTTCTTTAATGCTTGGGAACGCGTGTTGAACCCTAAACAAGCCGCACCTTATAATTATCAATTGTTCCCAATTAAAAATGCCAAAGAATATGCCGAAAATAAAATCAAAGATTTTTCTGAAGTCGGCGTAAAAATTATTTCTAGCAATGAATTGCAAGTCACTCTCTCTATGCCATGCCCTTATTTTTTGGACCTTGCTTCATTTCCGACTTTGTTTCCTGTGCCTATAGATATTGTTAAAAAACATGATTTAAAATGGAGTCACCCGGAAAATATTGTCAGTAATGGTGCCTACACTTTAAAAGAATGGAAAAGTCGCGATAAAATTGTCTTGGTAAAAAACCAAGAATATTGGGATAAAAATTTTTGCAAGATTGAAAAAGTAACTATTTTGCCTATTGATGATGTAGAAACAGCTTATAAAAAATTTCTTAATAATGAGTTGCATTGGATATCATCGATTCCATTACCTAAAATTCCAGAAGCCAAAAAATTAGCTGAGTATTTTCAACATGAATCACTAGCAACTTATTTTTACCGCTTTAATGTAGAAAATGCACCATTCAATAATGTAAAAGTTCGTAAAGCCCTTTCCATTGCAATTGACCGCGAAGCGCTTACTAAATTTGTTCTGAATGGAATTCATACCCCTGCTACTTATTTTTGCCCCCGTGCCGCTGGGTACAAACATATAAAAGGCCTACCATTTAATATCGATGAGGCAAAAAAATTATTAAATGAAAGCGGTTTGCATACCGCAGAAAAACCCCTAGCCTTTGAACTTTCCTATAATAAAAATTACAACAATCAAAAAATCGCAGAGTATTTGGCCGAAGCATGGATGAAAAACTTAGGAGTAAAAGTTACCTTAAAAAACTCAGAGTGGAAAACTTACTTAGAAGACATGGAAAAACGCCGCTACCAAATCATGCGAAGCTCTTGGTTTGCCGACTACAATGATCCCAATTCATTCTTTGATATGTGGGTTACGAACGGCGGTAATAATCGCACGGGTTGGTCAAATAAACAATACGATGACCTGTTGATTGAAACCCAAAAAGAAAAAGATTCAACCAAGAGAATAGCCATTTTTCAAAAAATGGAAAAAATTCTTGTAGAAGAAGAGTTACCTATTTTGCCACTTTATATTCCGGCTAACAATGGCCTTTTACAAGAAAGCGTTCACGGCTGGTACGAAAATATTCTTTCTTACCACCCTTTTAAATATATTTGGCTTGAATAGGAGCGAGACTTTAGGCTGTAGACTTTAGGGAAAAAGAAAACAGAAAGTATCTAAAGTCTACTCTTATTTATTGTCTTTCTATCTACAGTCTAAAGTATAACGTCTAAAGTCTAATTTTTTATATTTGCGTTTGTGCATAC
>JADLGT010000362.1 GCA_020849195.1 Bacteroidia bacterium | reverse complement strand
GCTATGAGGAGTAAAAAGGTGCTAAGTGTATAGTACCAACTTAAGAACCGACTCTCTTTACCAAATGGCTTTGTAGCCAATATTAAATCTTTTCCCTGTAACATAAATTTAAACGCACTGCAAAGGTAAGGAAATATAGTTTACATCTATCTCGGATTTTACAGTTGAACACCATGTTTGAATAGGTACAGGCATTTGGTTTCGTCTGATATTATTCAAAATCCATCGTAGCATTGCCTTCTCTTCCAATTGTACGAAAATCTTCAGGTTAATTTTTTGTTCTATTTTATCTTTCAACCTGTATCGTGCAGTTTGCGCTTCCCTCCTACTTCACAGTGCGTTAACATCGAGAAAGTCTGCTCAAGAAATCAAATGCAGTTATTTGCACTGATAGTATTTCCGCTGAGTGTGATAAAATCTAAAACACATTTTCGCAACTTAATGCAAGAATAAAACTAATTACTATCGTCAGTCAAAACAGACCTACAACAAGGCGAATTAAGCATTGAGGCTAATTATTTTCAATTAATTCAAACTCGTAATATTCCATGATTTGATTGGCAAGCAATTTTTTACAAGCCTCATCAACTTTTTTACTGGCTGCATCTCTGCTGCCGGCCTCTATTTCGAGTGTGATGTGTTTTCCAATTCGCACATTTTCTATTTCGGGCAAGCCAATATTTTTCATACTTCCTGTTACTGCTTTACCCTGCGGGTCGAGTAAAGCCTTCAATGGCATTACATCAATTTCTGCTTTAAATTTCATATTATGTTTTTTAAAATCGGGACTGTTGTTTAAAAACAATTCTGTTACGCAAATACCTTTTCACTTTTAGCTTCCTCATAAACCAATTCAATTCCTTCCTCAAGATTTATTTTGTGTTTCCATCCTAAAGAATGAAGTTTTGTAACGTCCAGTAATTTTCGAGGTGTCCCATCGGGCTTAGATGAATCAAATTGTAATTCACCGTTGTATCCGACAATTTTTTTTATAAGCAGTGCTAATTCTTTTATTGTCAAATCCATTCCACAACCTATGTTAATAGGTCCGGGTTCGTTATACTTACCCATAAGATAGATACAAGCATCGGCCATATCGTCAACATGCAAAAATTCGCGGCGCGGATTTCCACTTCCCCAAACTTCAACAACCGGCTGATTTTGAATTTTAGCAGTATGAAACTTGCGAAGTAGCGCCGGAAGCACATGTGAATTATTCAAATCGTAATTGTCGTTTGGTCCGTATAAGTTTGTTGGCATTACCGAAATAAAATTACAGCCATATTGGCTTCGATAAGCATCGCACATTTTTATACCGGTAATTTTAGCAATAGCGTAAGGCTCGTTCGTGTATTCAAGTAATCCGGTTAACAAGTATTCTTCTTTTAAAGGCTGAGGAGCCATTTTTGGATATATGCAAGATGATCCAAGGAAAATTAATTTCTTTACTTTATTTAAATAGGCCTGATGAATAGTGTTAGATTGTATTGCGATATTGTCGTAAATAAATTGCGCCCGATAGGTATTGTTGGCTTGAATACCACCGACTTTTGCTGCAGCAAGAAATACATAATCGGGTTTTTCTTTTTTAAAAAACTTTTCTACACTCTGTTGATCTTTTAAATCTAACTCGTGCGAGGTGCGAGTAACAATGTTGTTATAGCCCAATGCTTCTAATTTACGTACAATAGCCGAACCTACCATTCCACGGTGACCGGCAACATATATCTTATCGGATTTATTCATTAGCGCATCTGATCCTCAACTAAGGATTTCTTTACATCATTCTATTTTTTAGGTGTATTGTAAATTATTTTCCGAAGAAAAATAATACAAACTACTCATTAAAATTCATCACATCATGTCCGCCTTCGAGCAGGTATTTATCTCTTTCAAATAATTTTAAGTCGGCTTGAACCATTTCTTTGCAAAGTTCTTCAACAGTATATTTGGGTACCCATCCCAATTTTTTAGCTGCTTTAGAAGCATCCCCCACAAGTAAATCTACTTCGCTTGGGCGAAAATATTTGGGATCAATTTCAACAACCGTTTTTCCGGTTGCGGCATTTATTCCTTTTTCGTTAACGCCTTTTCCCTCCCATTTAAGTTGAACACCAATATGCGAAAAAGACATTTCAACAAATTTTCGTACCGAAACTTTTTTTCCTGTTGCCAAAACATAATCATCCGGTTCGGACTGTTGAAGCATCTTCCACATACCTTCCACGTAGTCTTTTGCATGTCCCCAGTCGCGTTCCGCATCTATATTCCCTAGAAACAGTTTTTGTTGCAACCCAAAATTTATTTTTGCAACTGCCCGTGTTATTTTTCGGGTTACAAAAGTTTCACCACGAAGCGGGCTTTCATGATTAAATAAAATGCCGTTACAGGCAAATAATTTGTACGCTTCTCTGTAATTTTTTGTAATCCAAAAGGCGTATAGTTTTGCTACGCCATAAGGACTGCGCGGATAAAAAGGCGTAGTTTCGCGCTGCGGAATTTCTTGAACCGTTCCATACAACTCGGAAGTAGATGCTTGATAAAATTTGGTTTTCTTTTCGAAACCGAGTGTACGAATAGCTTCCAATAAACGTAATGTGCCTATTGCATCGGCATTGGCCGTATATTCGGGTGTTTCAAAAGATACTTTTACGTGTGATTGTGCAGCTAAATTATATATTTCGTCGGGCTTCACCTCCTGCACAATACGGATAAGGTTGGTGGAGTCGGTTAAATCGCCATAATGCAGAAAAAAGTTGACCTTTTTCTCGTGTACGTCTTTGTACAAATGATCAACCCTGTTGGTATTAAAAAGCGAGCTTCTTCTTTTTACGCCATGAACAATATACCCTTTGTTTAATAAAAACTCGCTCAGATAAGCCCCGTCTTGTCCGGTAACTCCGGTAATTAAAGCAACTTTAGCCATGAAAATATATTAAATGGTTTAGCACAATAGTACTAAAAAAAAGTGAATGAATTTTAGTTTCAAATAAGTCGTAATTACTAAAGCAATGTACGGCAGAAAATGGGATTACTCTTTCCTTTTGTATTGGCAACATTCATGCAGGTTTGCATAGGCTTTGTCGTCTCCCCTTTCTTTTTCGGTGTCATATCCGACACTTGCTATCTTTTTGTGAATATCATTCAAAGTTATTTTTGTAGTATCGTACTG
>JADLGT010000361.1 GCA_020849195.1 Bacteroidia bacterium | reverse complement strand
ATAGCGGGTAAAATAGTTTGCCGGCATATCGTATTTATTCAACCCATTGTCTGTTGCAATCCATGCTACTTTATTTTTGTCGAAATAAATACAATTTACAATATTGGAACTCAGCGAGTTTTTATTCGATTCGTTATATTTAAAAACGCTTTCTGCTTTTCCTGTTTTCCGGTTAAAAATAGTTATTCCACCTCCATTTGTTCCTACCCATAATCTTTTTTGAGAATCGAATGCTAAGCAGTAAACGCTATTTGAACTCAACCCGTTATTGGTAGTAAACTTCGAAAAAGTTTCGTCGTTTTTATCAATTTTAAACAAGCCATCATCGTATGTGCCAATCCAAATACTATTATTTTGCTCGGCAAGACAGGTAATATTTTGCCCGCTTAAAATACTATTCGAGGCAAGAAATTGTTTAAATTTTTTTTTCTGTAAGTTCAGTTTCACTAATCCACCTCCCCATGTGCCTATCCAATAATTGCCTTCCTGATCTTTCAATGTGCTAAGCACCCCTCCTTCGCTTCCGTAGATAATATCGTTTGGCACAGGTATCGATTGACCACTCACTCTGTCAATTACGTTTAAGCCTTTGTTGCTTGTGCCAAGCAGAAGTTTATTATCGTCAACAAGTATTGACATGATATCGTTACTGGCTAATGCACCCGGCTTGAAGTCGGTATTATTAATGTTTTTAAATTTAAATTTTCCCGGTTGTAGAAAATCTACGCCAAAATCGGTTCCTACCCACATATATCCTGACGAGTCAAAATACATATACTGAATTTTATTGCTAAGCAATACATTGGAAGGGGATTCTGCATTAATTACTTTCAGTTCGTTTGTTTTTTCATTAATCACCATAACTCCTTTTTTGTCGGTGCCCAAATACGAAATACTATCTTTTGTTCTGTAAGCGCAGGTTACCTGAATAGCTTCGTTTGTTCGATAGAATAATTGTATGCCTTTGAGTGCGCTGTAGTCGAGTATCTTATTCAGATTAATATCAAGTATTTTTAAGCTGTTTGAAACAGTATTGATGTACACGCGATGTGCATGATCGTAGGCCACATTGTAGATTTTTTTTTCGTTCATACCCGGAATAATTACGGGAGTGAAAATTTCATTTTCTGTATTGAATTTAAAAACTCCCGCCGCAGAAATAACCCAAAGCAGTTGCTTGTTTTGCGAATTTGGAAGTACCAACTTTATATCGTTAATCATTACGTTGGTTGAGTCGGATGCGGGGATGTAATAACGATGAGCTTCAAATGTAACAGGGTTGATGGCGTTAAAACCGTTTGAAGTAGATGCCCAAACCGTTCCTTGTTTATCGTAAAATAATTCCGCAATAGAATTGTTGCTTATTGTTTTTTCATTCTTTTCGTTATGTTTAAGTGTTTTGAAGGTATTGTTGCGCGGAAAATAAATACTTAAACCATTGTTTCTTGTGCCAATCCATAAGCGTCCAAATTTATCTTCAATAATGTTGGTTATGGAATTACTCCCCAAACTCTGGTTGTTTTCGGGATCATTGCTGAATACGGTTATTTTACTTCCGTCGTAGAGGTTCAATCCATCTTGTGTGCCAAACCACATAAATCCACGGCTGTCTTGAAACACACAAGTAACGAACGATTGCGACAAGCCCTCCTTTATTGTAATGTGCCTCACTTTGTAGTTGGCTCGTTGAGCAAACATATTACCCGCACAAATAAAAAGACAAAAAGCAATTAAACAGCAAAGCTGTACTGTAAATATTTTGTTGGTATTTTTATTTATAAACATATTTACACTTTAATGCCTATTAGAAGTATATCATCCACTTGTTCATTGTTTCCTCTCCATGTTTCTATTGTTTGCTCAAGTATTTCTTTTTGTTTACTCATTGTTTCATTTTGTACCGACCTTATTAAGTTAATCAGGTTTTTATATTTAAATTTTTTCTCATTTTGTCCTCCAAACTGATCGGCGTATCCGTCAGTAAACATATAAATATTATCGCCCGATTGTAAATTTATGATATTATCGTTGAATTTTTTTTCGGTTTGACTCAACCCGCCTATTGAAAGTTTATCGGGTTTATATTCTGTTAATTCTCCATTCCTTACAAAAATCAGCGGTCTGTTGGCGCCGGCATATTCCAAGGTCATGTTTATTTTATTTATTGCACAAAATGAAATGTCCATACCGTCTCTAACTTCTTCTTCGCCACTGCGCTTCAATGTTTCCTGTACTTTAGTGTCGAGCAGACTTAAGACTTGCGATGGTTTATTGATATTTTTATCTTTCGTAATTTGGTTTAAAAGATTACTGCCAATCATACTCATAAGCGCTCCGGGCACTCCATGCCCCGTACAATCGGCTGCAGCTACAAGCAAATAGTCGCCAACGGATGAACACCAATAAAAATCACCACTTACAATATCTTTCGGTTTGAAAAATATAAACGATTGCGAACATTTTTTGGTCAAATCATCTTTATCGGGTAATATGGCAAACTGAATACGTTTGGCGTAATTAATACTATCGGTAATATCTTTATTTTTTTGTTCAATCTCTTTACTCTGAGTACGTATTTCGTTTTCCATGCGCAAACGATCGCGTATATCGCGTGCATAAATTACAATAGCGGGTCGTCCTGCAAATGGCGCTACTTTTGCACTGCACTCAACCGGCATTAATTCGCCGGAGGCTGTAAGGAATGGAATGTCGTTGTAAATTAATCCGCCCTTTTCCCATACGTCGGCAACAATACGCGAACTTTTTTCGAGATAGTTATGAGGGTGAAGATCAAAGAGCAGCTTTTTTTCTAATTGACCGGATGCGTAGCCGAGCAAAGTAGCAGCGCTTGGATTAGATTGCAATATGCGGCCATCAACTATGTCGATAACAAATATTGAATCGTTGGCTTGCTCAATAATACTTTCGGAATTATTTTTTTCGTTTGCCGCAGTGCTTATTTGATTTTTATATTTCTTAACTTTTGTGATGAGGTACAAATCTTTCACAATATATATTGCTAAAAATACCAAAAGGGCTATGCTGAGCGGATTGAGCATTTAGTTTAACGATTCAATTACAGGAAATATTAATGAAGGGTTTAAAAACT
>JADLGT010000360.1 GCA_020849195.1 Bacteroidia bacterium | reverse complement strand
TTTTGTGAGTTTTGAAAAAAGATTTTTTAAAAATATAACAGTACTAAAAATGAGTGCCGGAGTTCAGTTTTTGTTTTCAAAGCCATGCGAAGGGATTCGCGCGGCAGCGGGGGGATGTAACTGGTGGTGACATTATTTAAATAACCTACGACCACATGAATTATAGAAGGTTCTTATCTCCTGACCCGTTGACTAAAAAATATCCTGAATTAACTCCGTATCAGTTTGCAAGCAATTCTCCAATTGAAGGTATTGATTTGGACGGATTAGAGAAAGTAACTTACTTGTATAAGACAAATCAAGAAACAGGAAAACCACAACTTACGAATTTTAGAGTTGAAAAAATTGACGCACAGGGCAACTTGCTACCATTTAGTCGGCACGCAGAATTAGACAGTAATCAAGCAGCAAAAGATTTAAAAGTTCCTGTCTACCCAGTAGATAAAGAAAGTGTTTACAAAGTAGATCCGAGTGGCAATATGCCTGATGCTTCTTGTAAAGATGAATGCGCTCCTATATTACAAGATGCATTAGAAACGTCCGGAGGAAAACCATAATAAATAAGCAAATGAATAGGCTAATAATTTTTATAATATGTTTGAATTTATTGCATTCATGCAAAGCACAGGAAGATCTTCCGCCCCCTATTGAAACAATAGAATTAGTTACCGATAAAGGAATAGAATATAAATTTCCTGAGAACATTGAGCAATCATTAAATAAAGCAATAGGGGAAGAGGAAAAGAATATACATATCATTCGATTTTTAAGCGTCAATGATAGTACATATACTTTGATGGTTTATTGCTTGAATAATGCAAAAGGGGAAACTACCACAACAAACAAACTTATAAAAAAAACAGGAAGATATTACCAATATAAGAACAAGCAAATCCCTATTATATTTGATACAGATTACTTATTTTCAACACCAGGATTTGTAATAACACATTCTTGTTATTGGGTTACCTTTAGATTTAAAAACGATAAAGGAATTATTCTTCAACAAGAGTAAGTCTCTAAAGCAAAGAACACCCCGTTCGCGCGGATATGGTCGTGAAGGCAAGTGAGTAAGGTATCCGTGCGTGTTTAAAATTTCATTAGCAGAGAGGAATTATTTTACCGCAGGCAGGCGTAAGAAATAAAACATTAATTTAGTTTGTGAGTCCTAGCTATAATTTATATAATACCGAAGGATTTTTTGTAAATTTTGTTTTCAAAGCCACGCGAAAGCTTGCCTGCCTCTGGCAGGGATTCGTGCGGCAGCGGGGGGAAATTGCCTTGAAGCTGAAAAAGGGAAACGACATACGGATGGTACAACACTTTGCAGGACACAAAAACCCAAGCAGCACGGAACGCTACAAAATAAAGGACATAGAAGAATTAAAAGCAGGCGTTAATAAATACCATCCACTGCAATGATCTTGCGGATTAAAATTGGAGGTCGCAATTTGCGACCTCCAATTATTTACCGAAATCTCAAGGTTGCAAAATACAGTCTTGAAAAAAGTATCTTTGAAAAAAAATAAACACAGTATGGCTAAGACACAAACAGCACTAGTGGTACCCGACGAAACGTTGATGACTAAAATTTACATTATCCGCGGTAAAAAAGTAATGTTAGACAGTGACCTGGCAGAGTTATATGGAGTAAGTACAGGGAATCTGAATAAAGCCGTAGCCCGTAATATTAAACGTTTTCCGGAGGACTTTATGTTTGACCTTACCAAAACAGAATATAGCTCTTTAAGATTCCAAATTGGAATCTTAAAGAGAGGGCAACACACCAAGTATTTACCTAAAGTATTTACACGGGAAGGAATATCTATGCTGTCCGGACTGCTCAATAGCGATAGAGCCATCCGGGTTAACATACAGATCATGCGTACTTTTTGGAAGATGGAAGATATGCTATTGACGCACAAGGATATTTTAAAGAAATTGACCGAATTAGAGAAAAAACTATTGAAGAGCAATACCAGGACAAAAAAAAGCGAAGAAGATATACAAAGGATATTTATTGTATTACAGCAGTTACTCGAACCACCACAGGAACCCCGTAAACAAATAGGCTATAAACTTCCAAAGAAAAAATAACCCACACAGGTTGCAAACGCCATTGCCCGCGCGTGTTTTCAACCTGTTCCGCTCACCACGCTTACTTCGACAAGCTCAGTACAGGTCTGTAATTTTTAAGTCACAATTTTGCAGCTCACACATAACAGCACTTTATTTTTTTCTCCTATTAGCTATCGGGATGAAAAAGTGCCCGTTGAAAGAAAAAAAAGCTACTTTTGAAATACTGCACCTCAATGAAAAACAGGTATCCAAAAAACTTGTCAGAGATTTTAAATTGCAATGATAAAATAGTGTATAAATAGTTTACAAAATAGAGTAAACGGTGTTATCGTATAAAAAATTATTAGAAAAGCGTTCGGGTGAAAATAGTTTGAGAAAATTGTCTTCTCCTGCATCTGCTACGATTGATTTTTGTTCGAATGATTACATAGGTTTTGCCCGTTCGGAAGAACTCGAAAAAGCCATTTCATCTTTTTCTGTTGAAGATAAAATTCGCCTGAATGGCTCTACCGGATCGCGCCTGCTTACCGGCAATTCAATAGCTGCCGAACAGCTTGAACAATTTATTTCCACCTATCATAAAGCCGAAACAGGTTTACTTTTTAATTCAGGATATGATGCCAATGTCGGTTTGTTTTCGTGTATCGCTCAACGAAGCGACACGATTTTATACGACGAATTATCGCATGCTTCAATCATAGATGGATTAAGACTTAGTAATGCGAATACATATAAGTTCAGGCATAATGACGTTGCCCATCTAGAAGAATTACTAAAGCGATCGCAGGGAACAATTTATGTTGCCGTTGAATCGGTTTATTCAATGGATGGAGATTGTGCTCCGCTCGAAGCAATTGTTCGGCTTGTTGAAAAATATAATGCTCACTTGATTGTTGACGAAGCGCATGCTACGGGCGTGTTTGGATTAAAAGGAGAAGGAAGAGTAGTTGAGCTAACGTTGGAGCAAAGGGTGTTTGCACGCATACACACATTTGGTAAAGCAATGGGTTGCCACGGTGCTATTGTAGTTGGTTGTAACGATTTGAAGCAATACCTCATAAATTTTGCCCGTTCATTTATTTACTCAACCGCTTTACCTCAGCATAGCCTCGCTGCAATTAAATGCGCCTATTTATTTTTGCAAACCAATACACAAGTAATAGACAAATTGAAATCGAACATTATTTTTTTTAAAGAACAAGCCCGCTCAATAAAAAATAGTGGATTAATTGAAAGCATAAGTCCTATACAAAGTGTACTTATAGGAAACATTGATCAAACAAAAAATATTTCTAAGGAAATATACCGTACAGGTTTTGATGTGCGTCCAATACTCAGCCCTACTGTACCAGTTGGCACAGAGCGCTTAAGAATATGTTTACACAGCTACAATACAAAAAGTGAAATAGAGGAGTTGATTAAAATTTTGAGCATGTTAAAGGTGAGGTAGTGATGTGATGAAGCGAAGAAAAGAACACACCGGGAAATACTACTTAGGAAAAATACTGCACAAACTTTCCAAGATTCCTTATCTTTGGCAAAAGAGAAAATAGTAAACGAAAATTTAATTAGGAGCTAAAAAAAAGGGCATCTGTCAAATTAACTTTCGACTATTACACATAAATAAATTTCACCATATATGTCATCAACAGCAGAATTAGAAAAAATTTGTTCTCAGGTACGACGGGATATTGTTCGAATGGTACATGCAGTAAACTCAGGGCATCCGGGCGGTTCGCTGGGTTGCACCGAATATTTTGTGAGCCTGTATTTTAATATTTTAAAACACAAGCCGGAAAAATTCAGCATGGATGGTCTTGACGAAGATTTATTTTTTTTATCGAATGGTCATATTTCACCGGTATGGTACAGCGTGCTTGCACGTTCGGGATATTTCCCGATAAAAGAACTTTCTACATTCCGTAAATTAAACTCTCGCTTGCAAGGGCACCCTGCAACACACGAAGGCTTGCCCGGAATACGTGTTGCATCGGGCTCTTTGGGGCAAGGACTATCGGTTGCTATTGGAGCCGCTTTGGCAAAAAAATTAAATAACGACAATCGATTAGTTTATTCGTTGCATGGCGATGGTGAGTTACAAGAAGGACAAATTTGGGAAGCCGCTATGTTTGCAGCTGCAAACAAAGTGGATAATATAATTTCGACAATAGACTGGAACGGTCGCCAGATTGATGGCGACGTTGACAAAGTACTTCCATTGGGAGATTTAAAAGCCAAATGGATTGCTTTTGGGTGGGATGTGCTCGAGATGAACGGAAATAAAATACAAGAAGTGATTGACACACTAAAAATTGCTCAACAACATACCCGAAAAGGAAAGCCTGTGGTAATACTTATGAAAACCGAAATGGGACAAGGTGTTGACTTTATGGTGGGCAGCCATAAATGGCACGGTGTAGCCCCTAACGACGAGCAACTTGGCAAAGCCTTGGCACAACTGCCCGAAACACTTGGAGATTATTAGTTTAAGGCTGGAAAAGAGAAGAAAAAGATACAATAAACTATTGGTCAAAAATCAAAATCAAATTTTACAATTGGAAACAATAAAATTAGAAAGTCGCACAAAATCACTTAAAGCCATTATTGTTAAGTCAATTTTGTTTGGCATTTTTAATTTTCTTTTTTGTTTTTCTTTGTACTCCCAGCCGAAAAAACTACCGGCAACTAAAAAAACTACATCACCTTCTGTTTCTCCAACCGAGAAACCAACAACTCGTATTCTTTTTGTGTTCGATGCTTCGTACAGTATGTTTGGCCAATGGCAAAGCGGTATGAAAATGGATATTGCCAAACGCCTGTTGAGCGAGTTTCTTGACAGTTTTAAAAGCTATGATCATCTCGAGATTGCTTTTCGCGCTTATGGTCACCAACACTCACTTCGTCCGCAGCGCGACTGTAAAGACACAAAGCTTGAAGTGCCTTTCAGCACCGACCTTCGCGGAAACGTATCAACCATTAAGCGCAAATTGGCCGACATTGTACCTCGCGGCACAACACCCATCGCTTATACACTTGAACAATGTGGCGACGACTTTCCTGCTGCGGGAAGTTCAACAATAAGAAACATTATTATTCTGATTACAGATGGAATAGAAGAGTGCGACGGCGACCCCTGTGCTGTTTCGCTAATGTTGCAAAAAAAAGGAATTATTCTGAAACCCTTTGTAATTGGCATTGGACTCGACGAAAGTTTTAAAAACGCTTTTGGTTGTGTAGGAAAATATTACGATGCATCCAACGAAGAAAGTTTTAAAAACATTTTAAACGTGGTTATTTCTCAAGCGCTCAACAACACCACAGCACAGGTAAATTTGCTCGACCAAATTGGTAAGCCCACCGAAACGGATGTTAACATGACTTTTTATGATGAAACAAGCGGTGTAATTAAATACGATTTTATGCATACGCTCACCAACAGAGGCTTGCCCGATACGCTCATCCTCGACCCAATCGGCACCTATCATTTGGTGGTTTACACAATTCCTCCTGTAGAAAAGCACGACATTACACTTGTTGCCGGCAAACACAATATTATCCCGCTTGATGCACCACAAGGTTACTTAAACTTAAAAGTGGCATACAATAATTACAAGGTACTTAAATGTATAGTGCGGAAAAACGGTGATATGAAAACACTGCATGTACAGGATTTTACACAAACCGAAAAATACATTGTAGGAAAATATGATCTTGAAATATTAAGCCTTCCCCGTATTCGCCTCGACAACGTTGACATAGCGCAAAGTAAAACAACTACCATTGAAATACCTCAGGCGGGTATGGCAGTAATTAATAAACCCAATGAAGGCCCAGGAAGTTTATATCTGGAAGAAAAAAATAAATTAACATGGGTGTGCAACCTGCAGGATAATATTATTCAGGAAAATATTGTGCTGCAACCCGGCAGTTACCGTGTAGAATGGAGATCGAAAAATGCAAAAGAATCTATTTACACCGTTGAGCGCAGGTTTAAAGTGGAGTCGGGTTCTACCGTAAGCGTGAAGGTGTACTGACACGAACAAGCAAATCTCTTTTTGACTTACACACCTACTATTCTGTGGTCGTACACCTATTAGTTGAAAATTTTCGGCAATTCAAAACGAAGCAATGCACATGATTTTGGTATTTTTGAAAAATAAAATTTCTTTACGCCACATCAACACATAGAAACAAAAAAACTATGACGGATTTATTTGATCATCTTATTCATGAATTTGAGCTGCCACTTAGAAATCCTGTGTTGATTTTTTCTCTAATTCTATTTATTATTCTGTTATCGCCAATTTTATTACGGAAACTAAATATTCCCGGCGTAATCGGATTAATCATTGCGGGTGTAATTATTGGACCGCATGGATTATATTTTCTCGAAAAAAATTCCGCTGTCGAAC
>JADLGT010000359.1 GCA_020849195.1 Bacteroidia bacterium | reverse complement strand
CCCTAAATTTACTGTATCTAAATTGTTTTACAATTTCTCTCCAGTCTTTTAGGGGGCTAAGACAGGCTTATCTTTTTTGTAATTATTACTACGGTATAAACTCTATTATAAAGAGTGTAAAAAATTTCTTCTCGAATTATAATTCAGTAAATATCCACGCTTGCTTGCCTCATCCAAAAACGAGCAACCGGTTAAGGTTGCAACCATTACTTGCTTTGCTAAAAACGGCTGCATAATTTTTTCTATCCTGTTTTTGGCAACACCAATCCGTTGTCCCAATTCAATAAAATCATCTTGGCATGGATGGTTTTTCTTTTTATATGTTGGCGATTTGAAATCATCAGCAAATAATCCTTTAGTGAGTGCAAAATCGCTGTCGTCAACGTGTATTCTTGAATTGACCAAATCATAAGCCGGACTCAGGATAAAATCACCCTGTGGATTTTCAAGCAGGGAGAAATTTTTCAAATGAGCGTCGCCATTACTGAATAAAAAATTGAATAACACCTGCGCGAAGTATTTTTCTATTTCTACCTTCCATGCCGGGACAAATTTTTGAAAGAGCAGCCCTAATTCTTCATAGCTGTATTCGTATTTAAAATTTTGCCCTGCATTTTCCGGTGTCTTGCCAACGAGAGATGCGAAATCTTCTTTGCGCCATTTGCCGCCTTCGGGTTTTACATCGAATCTTTTGGTGATGTAGGCCGGGGAGCCGTCTTTAAAAAATATCATGGCATTGGCAGCGGTATTTATATCGTACACTTGCCGGGCTATTTGCATGGTGAGGTGTTCGTTTGCCGGAAACATATTCACCTTTTTCAATATAGCCGGGATGGGTTTCAAAATATGAGTACCCTGTTCGCCATTAGTGGTGAGCCGTAATGTATTTTTTACCTGAATCAAGCTGAATTTTTCCTGCACACCGGATATGGACAGGAGTTTGGAGTTTTCCATAAACAGTTCAATATCCTTCTCGCTTTTTTTCGGAGATTCAAAAGGCAGTATGTGGCTTACCTTTTTACCGGCAAACAATGCTTTAGTGCAACCTGAACTGTAAGTGTCAAAACCTTCAGCCAGAGTTCCGGGGCAATGTTTTAATTTAGGTACACTCATTTTTTATTTACCGGTTTTACTGTGACCGCACCAATGGTATCGTGCTGTGCAGTAGCAAGCAATATTCCGAAATCATCCTTCTCGTCAATCCTAAGCAAACGGCTCTGTGTTTTTCTGTTCGTGCCTTCCGTGAGCATATTAAAAAAAAATGGGAACAGGTGAGTGCTCCGGTATTCCTGCTGCGTTTTCGGAAGCGTTAAACTTATCATCGGCTTTTCGTTATCCAGAAAATATTTATCGTCATAACGAAAAACATAAATGCGGTTTTCTTCCGTCAGCATTCCGGCAAATTCACCATTGCAATATACTTCTGCAGCTCTCATTTAAGTAATTTACTTTTCTTTATTCCCAAGACGAGTTCCATTCCTAATACATCGAGTAGCTTCAGGATCGTTTTCAGCGTAGGGTTTCCTTTATTGCTCTCCATCTGTTTGAGGGTTCGCAAACCTACGCCTGAAATTCCTGCAAGATCCTCCTGCGAGAGTTTTAATGTTTCCCGCCTTTCCTTGATCAGTTTGACTAAGTCGCTTAGGTGCATTACATGGCTCTTTATGAAACAAATGTACTAATATTTTTGATATTATTATAATAAAGTGCTATAAAAAGCACTAATTATTAAAAAGTAGGTGTATTTTTTGGCAAAATAGCGAAGAAGTGCAATATGTTGCCGAATCCCCTTTGCCACGCGAAAGGATTCGGGCAGGCAGCGGGGTTGTCTGCACAAATTGCACAAATAGTACTGTCATTTAGCTGTCTAAAAATTACCCTAACAACTTTATTCCACCGCACCTTTTCGTGCGACACGACTGAATAATTCTTCCAGTCCATCGAGCAGCTTTTTTAGTAAATCGAAATAGAGCGTGATAGCCATTACCAACGACATGAGCCATATTACGCAAATATTTACCCAGTAGGTATCGTAAAAATTACCCATAAATTTTTTGCGTGGAGCAAAAAAATGAGCACGAGCGAAATTGTACGTGGGGTCGAGGAAAACGGGATCGGCCAACTGAATAAGCTCTCCGTTTTTTTCAATGCTTTTATTCAGCTCGTTATGATTGGTAACCAAGTTGGCTAACGATTCGTTCTCATAATCATTTTTATCTTGAAGGAATTTATCTCTGTTTTCATTATTTAGTTTTTGAACCAGTTCGTCACCCTGAGTGCTTGCGCTATTATACCTGCGTATATAATAGGTGTTGAGCTTGCTCAAGTAATAGCGTAACTGCACAATGGTTGCTTGGGTAAATTTTTCGGGAGTAAGCTGATCGATTGCTTCGGGTTTAATATTAGTCGAAAGAGAAAACTCTTTTTTTATTTCGGTAGCAATAAATTCCACATCGGCATTAAACTCTTGTTTGTTGGCACCTGCGCCGGCTTTCAAATTAGTTTCGCAACGATCAACTTTAGCACGTATTTTAGGTATCCAATAATTTTTTCTGAAATCGGCTATGCTTTTCGCCTTATCGTACTTATAAAAATTACGTTCAAATTTATTTGACTTAAATTGATTAACAGCTAAGGCTTCAAACGCCCAACGCGATGCCATTATTTCGCCGGCAAACGGAACAGTACTTTGCGAAGTAATGGCAGGGTTCAGCTTATCGAATTTTACTATTACACCGCTTAATAGTAATTGAGGAATAATCAGGAAAGGAATAAGAATATAAATTGTTACTGCCGAATTGAAGCTGGCCGAAATATTCAAGCCCAACATGTTGGCAAAGCAAGATGTAGTAAACAGAACCATAAAATAATCTAAGTGCATTCCCTTAATTTCAAGCACAAAATTACCAACCAATACAAACATCATGGTTTGTATGGCCGACAATAAAAACATGATTGATATTTTAGAAAACAGGTAACTGATTCTGCTCAGATTAAGAAACGATTCGCGTTTCAATATTTTTCTATCGCGTATAATCTCTTCGGCACTTACAGTTAAGCCAATAAACAAGGCTACCACAACCGACATGAACAGGTATGCAGGCATATTTTCGTTTTCACGAAAAATATATCCTATCTTATTCGAAATGTCGGTATTGTAAAATTTAACCAAGTAGGCGAGAATAAAAGCCAGCAGAGGCGATTCAATTAAGTTAATGGCAAGGTATTGCTTATTGGTAAGTTTCGACAAAACATCGCGCGTAATAAATACTTTAAACTGTTTTAGCTTTGATGGGATTTTAAGTGTGCTTTCGGGCAGGGCTGTGTGCGCTTCAACAGGTTTTATTTTACTTTCAATGTGTTCGATATAATATTTATTCCATTCTACAGGCGACACTTTTCGGTTGTGAGTGAGATTGCCATATTCGTCTAATACTTTCGATTCAATAATATTAAAGATCAATTCGGGGTTAACATTTCCGCAGGTAATACATTCGCTTTCATTACTGTTAACGTGGTTAATAATGGTTTTGAAATAAATCACTCCATCCACCGGATTACCATAATAAATCGGGAAGCCGCCTACATCTAAAATCATCAGTTTGTCGAACATTTTAAAAATATCGGAGGAGGGTTGGTGGATTACAACAAAAACAAGCTTTCCTTTAAGCGCCAACTCTTTCAATAAGTCCATGATGTTTTCCGAATCGCGCGATGACAAGCCGGAAGTTGGCTCATCGACAAAAAGTACCGCCGGTTCACGAATTAATTCGAGCGCAATATTGAGGCGTTTCCGTTGTCCTCCGCTGATTGTTTTTTCGAGTGGACTTCCGACTTTTAAATCGCGTGTCTCAAACAAGCCCAAATCGGTGAGCAACTCAAGAACCATACGCGTAATTTTTTCATCGGGCATACTGCCAAAGCAAAGTTTGGCATTGTAAAATAAATTTTGAAAAACAGTCAGTTCTTCAATCAGCAAATCATCTTGCGATACGTGTCCGATTACGCCTTCAATTCTATTTTTTTCGGTATGAATATTAATTCCGTTAATGTAAACACCACCGGCACTTGGCACCTCGTTGCCATTAAGCACATTCAGCAAAGTCGATTTACCGGCGCCACTACCCCCCATTATACCTATTAATTTTCCCGAATCTTCTGTTATATTAATATTGCGTAAACCCAACTTGCCGCCTTTAAATTTGTACTCGAGGTTTTGCGCATTGAAGGTTATTTTGGCTTTAGTTTTATCGCTCAAAAATGAACTTATAATGTCGCTGTAGTAAATGGGTTTTACTTTTGAGCTACGGATAGAAGATCCGTGTGTTAAAATATAAACAGTTTCATTTTTAATGCCCTGTCCGTTGAGGTTTAATTCGCTTGTGCCAAAATAACGAAGCGCGTACATGTTTACACTGCGGATGCGTAGTATGCGCAGCTCTCCTGTTATTCCATCGGAATAAATGTGGCGGGTTTGTTTAAATTTATTTTCGGT
>JADLGT010000358.1 GCA_020849195.1 Bacteroidia bacterium | reverse complement strand
TACAATGTTCGCTCACTAACATTACTCGGGAAGAAACGGAGGAGATAATAAAAGCATACCGCCACATAATTAAATTATATGGCGGCAGTTTACAAGACGATGAGTTTTAAGAGACTTAATCTAACACAAGTGTCGTTTGACCCATCATTGCACCTTCGCAGTAGGCTTCAATAATATATTTACCGGGTATGTATCCCGATTTATTTTCGGCATATAGGGCTAAGGGCATTTCTTTATTATCATATTTTATTGTTTGTCTGGCACAGAAAAAACCTTTCACTCCATTAAACGCAAAACTGTTGGCATCATCCAGCGCGCGAGTAAGTTCTTTTCCATCGGGAGTTAAGATACGTAGATAAACTTCCCTACTACCTTTTTTAGCAATAGTATTTTCCGCAACGGTAAATGTTACTTTTATTTTATCGGTTTTACGTGCACGTTTTGTTTCCGATTCTTTTTTTCCTCCCGATCGTAGATTTACGCCTGTTGCTTTTATACCATTGGCTTTAAGCAGGGAGGCAACATTAATTACATCTTGTAAACTTTCTTTATCCTGCGCCAACTGATTCGACCTTTCTTTTTCGCTTAAAAATTTAGTACGAACATTTGCATTTTCGGTTAGAAGCGTTTTATTCATTGTTCCTAACGAATCAATTGTGTGTACATAGCCTTGCATAATCTTACGTAAAGTTTCGGTTTCTTTTTTAAGTTTAGAAATAATGTACGCATCGTTTTTATGTTTGTCAGCTTCAATAATCATTTGAGCTATTTGCGCTTTTCTACTTGCCAACTCTACCTGAAGAGCTTGATCGGTTGTCTGCAAATCATCATAATCAGCTTTCAGTTGAAGCAAGTCGGCTTTTACACTTTCTCGTTCAACAATTACGGTTTCTTTTTCTTTAATAACAATATTTGCTCTATTGCGCTCCTGCGTATATAGCCATAGCAATATTCCGTTTACACAAAGTGAAATGAGCAGCAGCAGAATAATAAAACGCCTCTTTTTCCCATCTTTTTTTTCCTGTTCTGCACTATTAGCAGTCGGATTTCCGGTAGTTGTGGTAGGTTTGGCTGAAGGCGGAGTTGAGCTTGTTTCCATATAGAAAATATGATATGAACAAATGTAGCAATTTTGAAAAGAGTTTAATGAATATTTTGCAAATGAATTTACAATCTTCTTAAAGGCCGTTAGAGCCTTCGCTTCATCGGTATTAATACGAATAGCTCGCTCATTGATAAAATACAATTCATTTTTAAAATAGGTGAGACCTCTTTTTTCGGCGCAGTGGATTCAGTGCAATTCTCTGTAGAGTTCATGAAAGTATGGTACTGCGTTTTATCCGATTCAGTAAAAATATGCCTATTAGCGTCAAGGCAAAGCTAGGCAGCGCCCATGCAAGTGTTACTTTATCGCTTTCCATTCCCATTTGTTCGACCGACGGAGGTAGTATTCCACTGCCAAGAAGATAGCTGATAATAACTACAGCCGTGTTGTTTAAAAAGTGAACAATAATGGTTGTCCATAACGATCCGCTCCAAACAAACAGATAACCAAGTATAGCTCCTAACAACATGCGTGGCAAAAAACCGTAAAACTGCATGTGGAAAGCACTGAACAAAATGGCTGTTATCCAAACTGAAAGATGTACGTTTTTCGAAGCATTAACTAAGGCGCGCTGAATTAATCCACGAAAGAACAACTCCTCGCTCAGGGCTGCCATAAATCCAATTACAAAAATATTTGTGTATAAACCCATGAGCGATCGGTCCTTTATAAACGCTTCTTCTATTTGCTGAACTTTTAATTCGCTGCTTTTCATCCACTGCTCAATTCCGGAAAAAGCATGTGGCAGCGACATCATTTTGTTTAACGATTCGAGGTAGGAAATAAATGGAAGTGAACATACAATAAGCAAACAACTAATGAGTGCGAAAAAAAGCGATGGCAATTTGTTTAATTGGAAATAATTCATTTTTTCTGATGTAAAAAAAAGAACGAAAGCGCAAGCCGGAAAAATAAAAACGACAAGTACGCTTATTGCCTGAACTATTTTAAGGAACAAAAGTGCGTGTGGACTGCTTATGTCTATTGGCGCATCTGCGGTTGAACTCCATATTGTTATGCCAAGAAGCAACACAAAATAAATCATTATCACAATAAAAAACTTGGTGGCACTTAATACTTTGAACATACCGTTACATCATATTTTGTAATTTTGTAAAGTTAAAAATAGATTTGAAACAGGGCATTTCGATTTTTTGCTATACACGAATGATTAAAATAGGAAACATACAGCTCGGAGATTTCCCTTTGCTGTTGGCGCCAATGGAAGACGTGAGCGACCCTCCTTTCCGTTTTGTGTGCAAACAATACGGAGCCGACCTAATGTACACCGAATTTATTTCATCGGAAGGATTGATTCGCGATGCAGCCAAAAGTGTTCACAAACTCGATATTTTTGAGTACGAACGCCCGATTGGCATTCAGTTGTTCGGCAGCAGTATTAATTCAATGCGCGATGCCGCACGTATTGCCGACCAAGCCAATCCCGATTTAATTGACATTAATTATGGTTGCCCTGTGAAAAATGTAGCATGTAAAGGTGCTGGTGCTGCACTTTTGCAAGATATTCCCAAAATGGTACAGATGACTTCGGAGATTGTGAAAATTGCAAATAGGCCAGT
>JADLGT010000357.1 GCA_020849195.1 Bacteroidia bacterium | reverse complement strand
TATGGGCAAGGAGCGCACATGGCCCTGCCGATATGGGCGCTCTACATGAAAAAAGTGTATGCCGATAAGTCAATAAAAATTAGTCAGGGAGATTTTGAAAAACCAACTAAAAAAATTGATGTTGAAATGGACTGTTCCAAATACGATAATAAAGACTATGCCGGCGAAAATTTTGACAATTCGTCGTTTGAGTAAGTTATGCGCAACCTTTGGGTGACACTGCCAACCTATAACTTACTACCTTTGACTGACAGACAATGACTATAAATTAAGAGTGAAAAGAACAATTAAATACTACCGAATAATTTGGCTCAAATATGATTTACCAGCAGGACTTTCAGTTTTCCTTGTTGCCCTTCCACTCTGTTTGGGAATTGCTTTAGCTTCAGGTGCCCCGCTTTACGCCGGACTTTTATCGGGTATCATTGGCGGACTTGTAGTTGCGCTTATCAGTGGTTCACAACTTGCTGTTTCGGGACCTGCCGCTGGCTTGACAACTTTAGTTGCTGCCTCCATTGTTTCATTTGGCGACTACAAAATATTTTTGCTGACAGTTATCGTTGCCGGGTTATTTCAACTTTTACTCGGACTTCTGAAACTTGGTGTCATCGCAAACTATTTTCCGTCATCTGTTATTAAGGGAATGTTGGCTGCAATCGGGCTTATTCTTATTTCAAAGCAAATTCCCATTGCCTTGGGTTATGACGAACCTGACTTCGGAATAAGTAGTTTTCTCAATCTTTTTTCGTCAGACCATTTTCTAAGTAAACTCGACAATTTTAATCATCACATCACAAGAGGGGCAATATTGATTACAATTATTTCTCTTGTAGTTCTCATCCTTCTTCAACTTCCATCAGCAAAAAAACTGAAAATACTTCCTGCTCCCTTGATGGTGGTTGTGCTTGGCATTATTATCAACGCTATTTTCGCAAACGCAGCTTCTGATTATTCACTCAAGCAAACACAGTTGGTAAGCATTCCGTCTAACGTTTTTGCCGACATTTCTTTTCCTGATTTCACAAAACTTTTCAGCAATTCAGCAATATGGAAAGATGGAATAGTAATCGGGTTGCTTGCAACACTCGAAACTTTGCTTTGTATTGAAGCAATTGATAAGTTAGATAAACACAATCGTATTACACCTGTTAACCGTGAACTTGTAGCGCAAGGCATTGGCAATATGACTTGCGGGCTATTAGGTGCAATTCCAATAACGGCAGTTGTTGTAAGAGGTTCCGCAAATGTTGATGCAGGGGCAAGGACAAAACTTTCGGCTTTTACACACGGACTTTTTCTTTTGCTTGCTGTATTGCTTGTTCCTTTTCTTCTCAACAAAATTCCGTATGCCTCTCTTTCGGCAATTCTGCTCATCACAGGCTACAACCTGACTAAGCCGAAACTCTATCGAAATAGGTGGAGTTTGGGTTGGAAACACTTTATGCCTTTCATTTTGACTATTATTGTTATTCTTGCAACCGACTTACTAATTGGCGTTAGCATTGGCTTGTTGCTTTCCACTTACTTTATTATCCGTAATAATTTTAAGGCTGGATATAAAATAACCAAGAAAGTCATAAACGGAATTGAAGCACAATATATTAAACTCAACAGCAATGTTACATTCTTAAATAAAGTAAGTTTGAGAAAATCATTAGATGAAGTGGCAGAATATAGTGTGCTAACCATTGACGGAAGCGAATGTAATTTCATTGACTATGACATTCTTGAAATTATCAGTGAATTTGAAAACAAAGCGAAAGACAGACATATTGAACTTCGAATTCTGGGAATACAAAAAGTAAACGTAACAGCATTACATTGAATGAATAGTAAGACAGTGCATAATATTGATTTTCTGTCAGACGGGGTGATATACAAAACCCAACAGTTGCGTTTCATTGCGCAACCTAGTCTAAAACAATAAATTTTCTTTTGATTTAAGTTGATTGGGATTAATCTCGAATGCTGTCAACACAAATGCCATTTCTCTTATGTGTTTAATAATTTCTAGTTTATCGTTATTGGGTAAAACGCCTTTAATTATTAAAAAAAAATCGGCCTGCTTTTGCTCGGCTACTAACAGACCTTTTTCTCCACGATTAGCAATTAAATAATATTGTCTGTTCTGCTCTATGCTGTCAAACTCAAACATAGCATGAGTAAGGGGCTCATTGAATTTTTTCGTGTCAATTTTTAAATCACTTGTTTTAGCCAAATCAATGTTGAGTGAATTATTTAAAGCCCAGCAGATGCGGTATTCTTTTTCGTGGCAGGATATTCCGATTAATGCAAAATCATAATCGTAGTTAATATCAAGAATTAATTTAGCCATTGGAAATTCAAAAATAATCAAACAAAAACGAAACCGTTATTTTGCAATTGAAAGTACAAAATCTGGATTAAACACCGTTGCACGGCTATGGGCGAAAACTTATTGCGGAAGTAGCGCCATTGCAGCTTCGGCGGCAATTTGTTCAGCACGCTTTTTGGAGTAATGCTGTCCTAAACTTTTAACTTCGCTATCAATTAATAATTCTACAATAAATTGTTTAGAAATACCGGTGCCAATTTCTTCTTTAACACGAAACTCAAAAGGTGTTTTTTTCTTTTGTGCCCATTCAATCAATTTACTTTTAAAATCGGTTTCCGTCTGTTCTATTTTATCTACATCAAGATGAGGGAGCAAAACAGTATTCAAAATAAAGTCGTTTGCCGTTTTAAATCCTTTGTCAATATAAATGGCACCTATAAGTGCTTCAAATGCGTCGCCGTTAATCGATGAGTTTAGTAAATTATTGTCGCCATTCGTTTTAATAAAATTTGTTATCCCTAATTTTTTTGCTAATTGATTAAGTTGAGTGCGACTAACAATTTTAGAGCGCATTTTGGTAAGAAAACCTTCGTCTTTAAACGGGAAGCGCATAAACAAATAATGGGCTATCACTGCGCTCAAAACCGCATCGCCCAAAAACTCAAGGCGCTCGTTGTTGGATTGTGTTTTGTCGCTACAGACCGAACGATGTCGAAATGCCTGTTTATATAAATTAATATTAGAAGGGTAGAAACCTAAACTATTTTTTAGCGATTTGTAAAGCTTTTTGTCGCTCGAAAAAAATAGGCGGATTTTATTTCGAATAGTGATCAATTAAATCAGGAGAAAGTCAACCGATAAATTTTTTTACAATAACCGACGCATTGTGACCGCCAAATCCAAACGTATTACTTAACGCAGCGTTTACTGTTCGCTGTTGCGCTTTGTTAAATGTAAAATTTAATTTATTGTCTATTTCAGGATCGTCGGTGAAGTGATTAATAGTTGGCGGAACAATATCGTGTTTCACAGACAAGATACATGCCAAAGCTTCGATAGCTCCTGCAGCACCTAACAGATGTCCGGTCATTGATTTGGTTGAACCAATGTTTAATTTATATGCATGATCGCCAAATACGCTGAGAATGGCTTTCGTTTCGGCAACATCACCCAACGGTGTTGAGGTGCCATGAACGTTTACATAGTCAATAGCTGTAGGTTGCATATTGGCATCGGCTAAGGCGGCACGCATTACGTTAAGTGCGCCAAGCCCTTCGGGATGAGGGGCAGTTATGTGATGTGCATCGGCGCTCATTCCGCCTCCTGCTACTTCGGCATAAATTTTTGCGCCACGCTTGATGGCGTGTTCGTACTCTTCAAGAACTAGTGCAGCCGACCCTTCGCCCAATACAAAGCCGTCGCGGTCTTTGTCGAAAGGACGCGAAGCTGTTTGAGGAGAATCATTACGAACAGAAAGTGCGTGCATGGCATTAAAACCGCCGGCACCCGCCGGATTTGACGCTGCTTCGGATCCGCCTGTAATAAAAATATCGGCCATGCCGAGACGTATATAATTAAATGAATCGATTAAAGCATTGGTTGAACTTGCACAAGCCGAACAGGTAGTAAAGTTAGGTCCGCGGAAACCAAATCGGATGGATATATGTCCGGAACATATATCGGAAATCATTTTAGGAATAAAAAAAGGATTGAATCGCGGAGTTCCGTCGCCCTTAACAAAATTGGTACACTCTTCTAAAAAAGTATCAATGCCACCAATGCCCGATCCCCAAATTACACCGGATCGATCGGGATTAAAGCTAAAGTTTTTTAAGCCGGCATTTTCAAAAGCCTGTACAGATGAGGCTATCCCGTATTGCGAAAACAGGTCGAGCTTGCGGGCTTCTTTACGATCGAAATAATCTTCGGGTTTAAACCCTTTTACCTCGCAGGCAAATTTGGTTTTAAATTTCGATGCGTCGAAACGGGTTATTGGTGCGGCACCGCTTAATCCGGCAACAAGATTTTTCCAATACTCTTCTGTTGTGTTGCCAATTGGAGTAATGGCACCCAAGCCCGTAACTACTACTCGTTTTAACTGTCTCATGAATTGGATAAGTTATTTTGTCAATCAAGTCTTAGAGTTATACGCAAATCTAACCGAAAGGGTTAGCTTACAGCATATAAAAAAACCGACTTATTGCCGATAACTTATTTAACGTTGGCCTGAATATAAGCAATTGCGTCGCCAACAGTGCTTATTTTTTCGGCCTGATCATCAGGAATGGCAATGTTGAACTCTTTTTCAAACTCCAT
>JADLGT010000356.1 GCA_020849195.1 Bacteroidia bacterium | reverse complement strand
TGAACAGCAATATCCTGTAGGCGCAATTCATTTACTTTAGTTTGCACAATACCCGTTGTTGGACCGGTAATTAATATCTCGTTACCAACTAAAAGTTTATTCGCTTCTAACTTAAACTCTCCTATTTTTTTCTTGCTGAAGTATTTTGTCCCTTTTCCAATGTAAATTTTTCTTTTTGTGGCTTTCGATCCGCCACTATCTGTCCACTCCCCCATTGTTTTTCCTAAATAATATCCACCCCAAAAACCTCTGTTAAAAACAGTTGACAATTCTTTTTTCCATTCGTCTATTTTATTGGCAGTGTTGTAGGTGCCCTTATAATAACTTTCAATAGCTTCTTTATAACATTTAGTCGTAACGTACACATAGTCGGCTGAACGGCCACGCCCTTCAATTTTTAAAATATCTACACCGGCCATCAGCAGTTGGTCAATAAAATCTATTGTACATAAATCTTTTGATGACATGATGAATTCGTTGTCAATTGCTAATTCAATTCCCGACTCTTTGTCTTTTACCAAATATTCTCTTCTGCAATTTTGAATACATGCGCCTCTGTTGGCCGAAGCATTATGTGAATGAAGGCTTAAATAACATTTTCCTGAAACAGCCATACATAAAGCCCCGTGTGCAAACACTTCTATTTTTATTAATTCGCCCGAGGGGCCTTTTATGTTAAAGCGTTTTATTTGTTTTGTAATATCATGTATTTGCTTTAAAGTAAGCTCTCGTGCCAAAACAACTACATCGGCATAGGTTGAATAAAATTGAACACTTTCAATGTTGGTTACATTGGCTTGTGTAGAAATGTGAACCGGTACACCTGCTTTTTTTGCATAAGCCAAAACAGCGTGGTCGGCGGCAATTACTGCATCTATTTTATTTTCTTTAGCTGCGTTTATAGTATTTTTCATTAGCGTTAGGTCGTGATCGTAAATAACCGTATTTAAGGTTAGGTATGTTTTTACTTTTTTCGGCGCACATATATTACGTATAGCGGCAAGATCGCTTATTGAAAAATTAGCACTTGATCGCGCGCGCATATTTAATTGCTCGACACCAAAATATACGGCATTGGCCCCGCCTTGCAGCGCAGCTTTCAACGATTCGTACGAACCCGCAGGAGCAATTAATTCAACCATATCCATTTTAGAATGCGAAAAGTGATCATTTTTATCAAAATAAATTATGATCGCTATCAGTTCGTTAGCTATTATGTAACAGGGCTAATAATCGGAGTGCTGCAATGAAGACTTTCGCTGTAAGCAAAGAAAAATCAAAAATACCTATTCGCAGGAGGAATCATTTTTCAACAAGGTGTGGGAGGAATTATACCGATGTGATATCTGTAATGGTCCAATTGCATTAGCCCAAACAGCAATCCGATCGGCATTATCCAATATTGATTGGAAAAAATATAAATCAAATCTATCTAACTCATACGAACACCCTGATAACTCGCCAATTGATATAAGGCTTTATTACTGCCCTGCAAAGTTAGAGCCGTTTTTCTAATTTTTAAACTCTTGGCAATTGGTATTATATTTCTAATGCTAAATCAGAGTTAATCGCTGTAGGTGAACATGTTCTTGTTTTTTATGGTGCATTAATCTTCACCGTTGTTTTACAACCATTCTTATCGGTAACAATTACGTTATATATTCCCGGACATAACGAATTTTTCTCTTTGAACTATAATATAGAAATAAGAAGCATGATTTATACAACCAACTGGATTGAACGCTTGAACAGGAATTATAAGAGAACCCTGAGAATGCGAACATCAATGCCGAGCCCTGAATCAGTGCTATTCTTGATGGGAGCAGTTACCTGTAAAAGAAAGAATATGGTAAGCCTATTTATCAATTTATTTATGAGACCAAATTATTTTATTAAATTTGAAAAGAGACAAATAAAACATCTGGACAAGAGAGTGCTATAATTTAATCAGCACTTTCTTTGAAAGAAAAATTTTAAAAATCGTTTTAATTTTTACACACTTTTTTGAACACTACCCCTTTGAAATCCTTATTCCAACTTTTAGGGGGCTAAGACAGTTTAGAGGTATAATAAAAAAGCGGACATTAATGCCCGCTTTCGTTTATAAAACACTTCCAAATTATTCCTTGACCAACTTATATGATTGTCCGCTGCCTAACTGCAGAAAATATAACCCAGGGACCAGAGCTTCTACATTAATTTTTTCTTCCAACAAAACGATCTTACCATTTATTACCTGTTGACCTAAACAATTGAACACATAATAATTTTCACCTATATATGAACCCTTTACTTTGATTGTAAAATAACTCGACACAGGGTTTGGAAACACTACAACTTCTCGATCTGTTACATCAGAGACACCCAATACAGAAGTTAGCGTATAAACAACGTAACGCTCTGACACCGTTACAACCGAAAAACTTATCTTAACCAACTGAAAAAAGAATATAAAATAGTTGATGGAATTAAAAGAATTGAAACCAAGAAAGGTACTTTCAAAAGCAATTGAAAATAAAACACAGGAAAAAATTGAAACACTTGTTGACCAAATATTGACTATGAAATCAAAAGATAATGCAGCCGACACTATCGAATTAGAAAACCAAATAGACCAATTAGTTTATCAGCTTTATGAATTGACGGAAGAAGAAATTAAAATTATAGAGAACAATGGCAACTAGTAATACCGCTCCTGCGGAGCTTATTAAAAATTATGTGCAAAATTTTTATTATGATTGCGCTCATACGGAGCTTTATGGAAGAATAAATAAAACCAATTGAGAATGCTAAAAGCCCCAGCGGGGCGAAATCCTAATAACAAAACGAAACAAACACAAACATCAAGCCCCGTAGGGGCGAAATAAAAATAATGGCAAACACCTACACCCAAGTAGCATTCCACCATACCTCTTTTATGATACCGCTCCTACGGAGCTCATTTAAATTTTAGATGCCAAAATCAACCCTTTGGCTTATGATCTTTACGGCTTGACTGAAGCAGAAAAAGAGACAGTAGAAAAAACATTAACTAACAGAAATGTCAATGCTTCACAGCCACACAATTACTCCTGACTTGTCCAAAATGGGTAAGCAAGTTTAGATGCCGATTTTAAGTAAAAGTTCATTGCAGTAGTTTGATGGTTTGACATTGATAGTATGTTCGGTATTGG
>JADLGT010000355.1 GCA_020849195.1 Bacteroidia bacterium | reverse complement strand
AGCGCTCATTACTTACGGTATAGTCAATACAAGTAAGAAAATTTTTAACCACTGTAGAATTACATACCGGACAATTATCTATCGATTCCATGCTGCAAAAGTATTTAAATATTCCAAAAAGAGTTTGATTCTTAAGCCCTGTTTTTTTGATAGTGTCTTAGCCCCCTAATAGTAACGCACCTCGATAGTGTAATATGTTCGACTTTAAGCATAGACAATGTATCAGTGTTGATCTATGAATCTTGATCATTGTCCATCAGGCTTTGCATTAGTTTAAGCACTTGAAAAAAGTTTATCGCCATTTTTTTGAACTATCAACAAGTTATAAGTTTGGGAATAAGCCAATTTTATTTTTAAAAAATAGGCTATAATTCAATACTACTATGAATTATAGCCTATTTTTAATTGTAAATATTTTCAAATGACATTCTACACAATGGTAGGTGGGCGATTCAGATTAATCGAATGTTTAAAGATTGAGCCAGTATTTTATAGTTGAATTTGAAAGCTTCCAAAAGACTGTAATATGAGTTTACCTCCCCATCAACTTGCCGAGAGAAAATTCATTGAAAAATATCGCATAAATTTGCTTTTGTAACTGAAAACCTATCAGAGATTAACGACGTTTTAGGATTATCGTTTCACGTGGAACAAATCATAAATATCTCATAAACAGCCTATTATAATTTGTTTTGATGCTGTAAAATAAAGTGTGTGAAGTTAAACAATGAAAGAGCTTTTGTAGGGCATTGAAATTAAAACAAAAAAATTGCATTACCTCGTTACATTTCTAATTTCAATGGGGCTATTTCCCTGAAACTTGTTGCGAGTAATTTCATTGCAAAATATTTTTACACCTGCAGTCGTCGATTTTCAACATATTTCGATACAAAAATACTTGCTTCGTAAAGTAAGTACAATGGTATAGAAACCAATAACTGCGAAGAAATATCGGGCGAAGGCGTAATTACCGCACCAATAATAAGTATTACAACTGAGGCGTGTTTGCGATATTGACGCATAAATGCAGGAGAAATAATTCCAAAGCGGGTTAAAAAATAAACAACTATAGGAAGTTCAAATACAATACCTGTGGCAAGTGTAAGAGTTGTTACCGTTGATATATAGGAGTCCATAGTTATGGTGTTTGCTATTTCTGAGCTTACCTGATAGGAACCTAAAAAATTAATAGTGAGAGGCACAATCATAAAATAGCTGAACGACACGCCTGTCAAGAAAAGAATTGTAGCAAAAAATACAAACCCTCGTGTATTACTACGTTCCTTTTCGTTAAGTGCGGGTTTTACAAAGCGCCATATTTCCCATAGTATATAGGGAAATGCAATAATCAATCCGCCAACAAAAGCAATCCACATGTGCATGGTAAACTGCCCCGACAAGTCGGTATTGATAAGCGAAAACGGAATGCTGTTTATGCAAAGATTGTTGCCTGCACCAATAAAATGTGAAAAGCGGCAAAGAAGACGGTAAGTTAAAAAATCAGGGTGCTTGGGGCCAAGTACAATTACATCGAACACAAAGGCTTTCATAAAAAAAAGTGTAATTGCCAATGCAACAACTGCAATTGCTGAACGAACCAAATGCCAACGTAATGCCTCGAGGTGATCAAGAAAGGACATCTCGGCCGTGCCGTCATTTTTCCCTGCGTTTGTGTTCATTGTGAGACAAACAAAGATACAAGTTTAAGTTTTGCGATTTTATACAAAGCTTAATATGATCAAAACCTTTATTTTTGTACCGTCAATGTTGCAAATACTAAAATCATTTAACCGCACATTTTATATACTTGCTGCTGTAGCCTTAATAGCGGTATGTGTAACTTACTCCAACCATTTTCACAACGATTTTCATTTTGACGATTCTCATACCATATACAACAATATGTATATACGCGACATTAAAAACATTCCTTTATTTTTTAAAGATGCACGTACCACAAGCTCCTTCCCGCCTAATCAAGCTTATCGCCCGGGATTAACAACACTAAACGCCATCGACTATTGGATTATGCGCCAGTTCGAAGATTCTCTTATGCCTCAGCAGGGGTATTATCATCTTTCCATTTTTATAAGCTATATAGCACTTGGCTTATTTGTATTCTTATTTATACTTGATGTGTTTAATAAAACTATTAAAAGCGAATGGAATAAATATGCCGCCTTATTTGCCTCAACGTGGTTTTGGCTACATACATCCAATGCCGAAACAATAAATTATATTATTTCCCGATCAGATTCATTTTCAACTTGTATGATTATGCTGTCGTTTGTTATGTATATATATATACCAAAGTGGAGGAGTAAATACATTTACCTGATACCCATGGCAGCCGGTTTTTTTGTAAAAGAACCCGCACTTATGTTTGTGCCTTTGTTGTTTCTATACATTGTTTTTTTTGAAAAAAATTTTTCTATTACCGATTTATTTGCCAAAAACAATCGCAAAACAATTATAAAAAACTCCAAGCCGATAGCTATTGGATTAATCGTCGCCGGAATTTTATTTTTGTTTTCACGAGCAATGACGCCCCCAACATGGTTTTCCGGCGGCTTATCGCACTATCGCTATATTATTACACAGCCATTTGTTATTCTGCACTATTTTAAAAACTTTTTTTATCCGAACAATTTATCGGCCGATACTGACTGGAAGGAATTAACATCAATAGCCGATATTCGTTTTATTGTAGGCATGTTGTTTATTGTGGCGATGTTGTATGTCGCATATAAAACGTCAGAAAAAACTGAAACGCGCCCTATTGCTTTTGGCATATTGTGGTTTTTTTTGGCGCTGCTACCCACCTCCAGCATCATTGCATTTTCGGAAGTATTGAACGACCACCGTCCATTTTTCCCTTACATAGGCTTGTTTATTGCGGCAACATGTGCTGTGTATGTGTGGATTTTAAAATACAAACAACTGTTCGAAACAACTATTTTGTATAGAGGATTATTATTTACAGCAATGGCAATATTGCTTTGTGCACATGCCTACGGAACGTATCAACGTAATATTGTTTGGAAATCGGAAATGTCGCTTTGGGAAGATGTTGCAGTAAAAAGTCCGGGTAACGGTCGAGGGCTGATGAATTTGGGCTTAGCATTGATGGGAGAAAAAAAATATGCAGAAGCAGAAAATTATTTTAAAAAAGGACTTGAGTTGATGCCTCAATATGCGTACTTATACATCAACATGGGCATGGTTAAATCATATACAAACGATACCGCCGCCGCCGAGGTTAATTTTAAAAAAGCAATTGAACTTGGCTTTAACACGCCCGACCCATTTTATTTTTATGCCCAATACTTATGTGGTCGCAAACGGCTTGACGAGGCCATACCATTGCTCAGACAAGCAATGAAATTAAGCGATGGACATATATTTTCGCGGTATGTGCTATTGAATGTTTATGCCGATAAATACATGTGGGATGATTTGGATAAACTCGTTAACGAATCGATTAAACTTTTCCCCAACGATCCCGAAATAGGAAAATATGTTTCCATAGCCCGCGACCGAAAAACAATTACTCAACGCGAGCAAGACAAGGTACAATCTGCGAAAACTCCGCAAGCATACATTGATTTGAGCTTAGCCTATTTTAACGAAGGAAAATATAAAGAATGTATTGAAGCCTGTAACGAGGTGTTGAAACTCGATTCGACCAATGCCGACGCATATAACAACATAAGCTGTTGCTACAATCAGTTAGGCGAGTGGGACCTTTCGGTTGTTTACGGAGAAAAAGCAATAAAATTTCGCCCCAATTTTGAAGTTGCTATTCGAAATGTAAAAAATATTAAAGAACGTAATGAAAGTGTGTATCGAACCACAGCGCAGGTTAAAGCTAATCCTACGCCCGAAGGCTTTTTGCAAGTAAGTACAATGTACTTTAATGGGTTGCGCTATGGCGACTGCATTAAATATGCTGAGATGGCAATTAAACTCCGACCAAATTATGCCGAGGCCTATAACAATATTTGTGCTGCCTATAGCAAGATGAACAACTGGGATGAAGCCGAAAGAGCCTGTCAACAAGCACAGCGTATCAATCCTTCACTTCAAACAGCCGGCGAAAACCTACGATATATTCAACAGCAAAAAAATCGCCCCCACTAACATTAGCGAATGAAAAAAACAGATTTTGGTTTT
>JADLGT010000354.1 GCA_020849195.1 Bacteroidia bacterium | reverse complement strand
TAGAGCCGTTTTTCTAATTTTTAAACTCTTGGCAATTGGTATAATATATATTAACCGGAGTTAACTTGTGTTAGAAATGCAATGTAAAACGCAAATTGGCTTGGATTTTAGTTTTGTTATCGGGCTTAATTCCGATGAACAGCGAATCGTCGGGCTTACAGAAAATTTTGAAATTTCAATTGCAAAATTTTGGCGAATGAATTACTCTTTAGCAGGGTTCTTATAATTTAATATTTCCATTTTCGTCGAGCCCCCAAAACGGGTTGTATGCAACTTCAAACAAATGCCCATCAAGATCTTTGAAGTATCCGCTGTAACCGCCCCAATAAACCTTTTGTGCAGGTTTTACAATTGTTGCCCCTAGCTTTTCTACTTTTTCTAAAATATCGTTTACTTCCTTTTCTGATTTTGTGTTGTGTGAAATTGTAAGTCCGGAAAATGTTGTTGGTTGATAGGCTAATGTTACATCCTTAGCAAGTTCGTTTCTTGGATGCAGGGCTAAAATAATTCCACCCAAATCAAACAAAGCTAAACCGTCCAAACTTTTGTCGGATTTTTTCCATCCAAACCCACTTTCGTAAAAGGCTAACGATTTCTGAAAATTTTCTACGCCAAGTGTTATTAAGTTCAGTTTTTGTTTCATCCGTATATATTTTTTATTTTCTGATTGTCGGATGCCTGCCTGTTGCAGACAGGGAACACCCATGATATTCATTTGTGTTTGTGATACCGTAGGCATCATGGGTGTTTCACCCGAATTTTATTTTTTTGTGTTCTTGTAGAGAGCAATCAATAACATTTCGATACTCTTAATTAGTTTGCTTCCACATAATTTTTAAAATTATTGAGAATTGCTTGCCATCCGGCTTTTTGCATTTCAATAGGGTTTTCCGTTTCAGGGTCAAATGTTACAATAACTTCAGTCTGTTTGCCCAAATTTTCAAACCGCACGGTTGCAGTACGCCCTCCAAACTCGTAAGTAAATTGTTTTCCGTGAGTTATTTCGGTATATTTTGTTTCGAAGTCGAATCCAAAACTTCCGTCTTTGGCTTCCATTCTTGCTTTGTAAACTCCGCCAATTCTCATGTCGTTAGTAGCGGTTGGGCAATGCCAACTAGGGTCGGCAAAATTCCAATTTACAATATGTGTTGGGTTAGTGTAGTAATCCCAAACTTTTGCGGGGTCTGATTTTATTGTTGACGTTACCGTTATTTTGTTAGGCATATTTTAGTTGTTTTTTCTTTCAACAACAGGATACTATTGTTTATAGGTATCAATCGAAAAATTAATTTCAACTTCCTCTCCCAATACAGAACTTCCTTTTGCTATACCAAACTCGTTTCGATTAATTTTTGCCTTTCCTTCAAATGAGTAAACCTTATCGCCTTCTTTGGTGGTAAATTCTCCGAGGTAGTTAAACAAAATATTTGTTGAAACGCTTACCCCTTTAATACTGAGGTTGCCTGCCGCAAGATACTTGTATTGGCGGTCTGTAGCGTTTCCAATAGAAGTTGATTTGAAAGTAATTTTTGGAAAAGAGTCGGCTGCAAAATATTTATTTTCCAACAGGTGTTCGTTTCTGGATTTCACTCCCGACGAAATACTTTTAACGTCGAGCTCCACATTTATTTCTGAAGTTGTAATATCTCCTGTTGTTTTTATGTAGCCGGTATCCACAACCATAAAGCCTTTTGAAGTAGATAAGAAATGGCGAATGCCATATTCAACTGAGGCATGTTCGGCATCAATAACAAAAATTCCGTTTAAAACACTCATGTCGGACGAAACAACCTTTACAGTATCGGTTAGAGCCACAGTGGCTGTGCTTGTGGCGTTACTTGTGTTGTTATCTGTTTCTGTTGTTGCTATGTGTGGTGCAATAACTAACGATACAATACTCATTAATTTAATAAGTATGTTCATTGAAGGACCTGATGTGTCTTTAAAAGGATCGCCAACGGTGTCGCCGGTTACCGATGCTTTGTGGGGGTCGGAACCTTTATAATAAATTTGTCCGTTAATATCTATTCCTTTTTCAAATGATTTTTTTGCATTGTCCCAAGCTCCTCCTGCATTGCTTTGAAACATTCCCATTAGCACACCCGATACGGTAACGCCGGCAAGCACTCCGCCCAATACTTCGGGACCAAAAGTAAAACCGACAAGTACGGGAACAAGCAGTGCAATAGCACCGGGAGCAATCATTTCTTTAATGGAAGCAGTAGTAGAAATAGCTACACATTTTTCATACTCGGGTTTTGCTTTGTATTCCATTATTCCCGGAATTTCTTTAAACTGCCGGCGTACTTCTTGTACCATTGCCATAGCTGCTCGACCTACGGCTGCAATGGCAAGCGACGAAAATATAAATGGAATCATTCCTCCGATAAATAAACCTGCAAGCACAGGAGCCTTGTAAATATCGATGTGTGAAATTCCGGCTATGCCAACAAATGCGGCAAACAAAGCGAGTGAGGTTAATGCGGCTGAAGCAATGGCAAAACCTTTACCGGTAGCAGCGGTTGTGTTTCCTACTGCATCTAAATTGTCGGTACGTTGACGCACTTCTTTTGGAAGTCCGCTCATTTCGGCAATACCTCCGGCGTTGTCGGCAATTGGCCCGAATGCATCAATGGCTAATTGCATAGCGGTGGTTGCCATCATTCCGGCTGCTGCAATGGAAACGCCATATAATCCTGCAAAGTAGTATGACATGATGATGCCGGCTGCCAACACAATAATTGGCATTACAGTCGATTCCATTCCAACGGCAAGGCCTCCGATAATATTTGTGGCGTGACCGGTTGACGATCGTTGAACGATTGAATTAACGGGGCGTTTGCCCATGGCCGTATAATATTCGGTGATGATACTCATCAGTGTGCCTACAATTAATCCCACTACAATCGACCAAAATACATCCATAGAGGTAAACGAAAAGCCACGAATAACAAGTTGTTCGGGCAACATCCATTTTACAAGGAAGAAGCTTGCAATGCCCGTGAAAATGATAGATGACCAATTACCCATATTCAGTGCGTTTTGCACACTGTCGGTTTCTTTTGAAATACGAACAAAAAAAGTTCCTACAATCGAGAAAACAATTCCGAGCCCGGCAATAACCATTGGCAGAAGGATAGGGGAGAGGCCACCGAATTTATCGGCAGATGCGTCAATCTCTTGTCCGAGCACCATTGTTGCAAGCATTGTTGCAACATACGAACCAAATAAATCGGCACCCATGCCCGCAACGTCGCCCACGTTATCGCCCACGTTATCGGCAATAGTAGCAGGGTTGCGTACATCATCTTCCGGAATTCCGGCTTCTACTTTACCAACAAGGTCGGCTCCTACATCAGCGGCTTTGGTGTAAATACCGCCTCCAACGCGGGCAAATAAAGCAATGCTTTCCGCACCAAGCGAAAATCCGGCCAATACTTCAATTGCTTTTTTCATTCCATCGCCGGTAATTGCATCGCCGGCCGGCACAAACATTTTGTAAAAGACAATAAACAATGAGCCAAGCCCAAATACAGCAAGACCTGCAACGCCAAGCCCCATAACGCTTCCACCGGTAAACGATACTTTTAATGCCTGTGCAAGAGAAGTGCGTGCGGCGTGTGTGGTGCGTACGTTGGCCTTTGTAGCAATTTTCATTCCTACATAGCCTGCAGCTGCCGAAAAGAAAGCTCCGATTAAAAACGAAATTGCTATAATAGGCGAAGAGTGTATTGGATGTTCGGGAGTTCCCTGAGCGGTTCCCGACCATGCTAATAGTATGGCTGCTAAAATTGCAAAATAGCTGAGTGTTTTCCATTCGGCTTTAAGAAAAGCGATTGCGCCCTTTGCAATATGCCCTGAAAGCTCTTGCATGTTGGCATCGCCTGCTTCCTGTTTGTTAACCCAAACAGATTTTATTGCCATTACTAATAAACCTACTATTCCAAAGGCCGGTACTAAATAAATGATGGTGTTGTTCATGATGTGTTTTTAAAACAATTTTTATTCAAATGCGTTGACTATCAGTTTGTTGATTTTTAAAAATTTGGCTGCAAACTTAGCAATTTAATTTTAATTCAGAAAGTGCAGATTATTTGGGAATATGCGGGCAGGTTCAAGCTACAAGTGCAAGAGTTTGGTTAAAAAATAATTCATAAGGCTACTTAAAATTTTCAGTAAATCATCTGCTGATTTGATGTGATTGCCAAGTTGAATTTTTTACAGTTCAAAACTTTTTTCAAACCTTTTGGTTGACAACTAGTAAAATTATTTTATATTTGTCAACAGTTAGCAATGCTTTAAAATAAAGTTAATATGAATAATATATTTGGAAACAGATTGGTGTCAGCCCGAAAAATGGCTGGAATGTCGCTACAAGATTTAGCTGACAGGTTGAAGAATGTAGTTAGCAAACAATCGCTCAACAAATATGAACAGGGGAAAATGAAACCTGACAGTGAATTGTTGATTGCGTTGTCAAATGTCCTAAGAGTACCTGTGGATTACTTTTTTTCAAGTCCGAGCATAGCAGTTGATTTGAAGAACATCAGCTATAGGAAATTTGTATCTAAAATTTCCAAAGGAGAACAAATTGCTGTCGAAGAAAAAGTTAAAGAAGCGTTTGAGCGTTATCTGGATTTAGAAGCTGTCCTTAATTTTAAGGATAAGAACGAGTATTTTGTTTATGACAAAATTGTTAGTAACGCCAACGATGCAGAAGAAGTGGCAAAGGAGTTGAGAAAAAAATGGAAATTGGGTTATGACCCAATTCCTGATGTCGTTGAAATGTTGGAAGATAAGGGATATAAGGTTGTTGAGATTGATGCCCCCGAAGGTTTTGACGGTTTGAAAGCCGATATTAACGGTGTTAAAGTTATTGTTCTTAAACAAAATAAAAGCAAAAATGAAGATGTTGTTCGCAAGCGATTTACTGCATTGCACGAATTGGCTCATCACACTTTGAAATTTCCTAATGACATTTCTGAAAGAGATGAAGAAAGCCTGTGCCATGCTTTTGCCAGTGCGGTGCTTTATCCCGAAGATATGGCCCTTAAAGAATTGCACAAAG
>JADLGT010000353.1 GCA_020849195.1 Bacteroidia bacterium | reverse complement strand
TAAAGCGCTTAAAAAAGGCGATAGGGTAGCGTTGGTTGGTTTCGGCTCTTTCTCGGTTTCTAAACGTTCTGCAAGAACAGGTCGTAATCCTCAAACCGGAAAAGAAATTAAAATTGCCGCTAAAAAAGTTGCGAAATTTAAAGCAGGCGCTGAACTTAAAAAAACAGTGAACAAGTAATTTTTGTTTCCGTAAAAATAAAATCCTGCTACGGGCAACCTGGCGGGATTTTATTTTATGATTTCCTCATTGCTTCCGCAGCAATCCACCCGGTAGTCCATGCGTTTTGAAAATTAAAACCGCCCGTAATTCCATCTATATCTAAAACTTCGCCGGCAAAAAACAAACCCGGTATTAGTTTGCTTTGCATTGTTTTAAAATCTATTTCTTTAAGATTAATTCCGCCGCAGGTTACAAATTCTTCCTTGAATGTAGTTTTCCCCGATACGTTATATTCGTCGTTCATGATCAAGGCAATTAACGCGTTTGTTTTTTTCTTCGATAGGTCGGCCCAACGTGTAGTATTTTCTATTTCGGCTTTGTGCAGCAGGTATTCCCAAAGCCTTTTTGGTAAATCAAAGATACTTGTGTTTACAAGAAATTTCAGTGCATTTGTTTTACGAAGATGATCAAATTCAATACGTAATTTTTCTTCATTTAATTTTGGGAGCCACTTAATTTGTAAACTGAAACAATAATTTAATGTGTTGAGCAACTTTGCACCGAATGACGAAATCTTTAATACGGCAGGGCCGCTCAAACCCCAGTGTGTAATAAGAATTGAGCCTTCTTGCTCCATTTTTTGTCCTGCAATTTTTATTTTTACTTGCCGAACCGTTATTCCCATCAGTGCGTTCAGGTTTTTATCGGCTATGTTGAATGTAAATAATGAAGGAACAGGCTGTTCGATAGTATGACCGAGTTTACGAATCCAATCATAAGCACTGCTTTTTGAATTACCTCCTGTAGCAATAACTAACTTGTTACAGAATAAAATACTTCCATTAGCTAATGCGAGTGTAAAACCATTTTCGGTTTTACAAATTTGAATTTCAATAACACTACAATTTGTATTGATTTTAATATTATATCGGCGAGCTTCTTCAATCAGGCAATTAACAATAGTTTCGGAAGTGTTGGTAACAGGAAACATACGCCCGTCTTCTTCTGTTTTCAGTTTTGCACCACGCTCTTCAAACCACTTAATGGTTTCGCTAACCGAAAAACGATTGAATGGGCTGTACAGTTCGTTTCTTCCGCGCGGATAATTTTTTACAAGTTCGCTGTTCTCAAAACAATGATGTGTAACATTACAACGCCCGCCTCCCGAAATACGAACTTTGCTCAATAGTTTGGAGCTTTTTTCGAGAATAACTACTTGCGCTTCCGGAATTAGTCGAGCGCAATTAACCGCACAAAAAAATCCGGAAGCACCACCTCCCACAACAATAATTTGTTCTTTTTTCACAAACGCAAAGGTAGCTACAACAAGGCGAAGAAGATTACTTAACTTGCTCAAAAAAACGGCGTAACAAAATACCCTTTTTTTATTGCAAACACAATAACTGTTATGTCTTTAAACGGATTAGGATAATTTATAATGGCATCCATTTGAGGGTGATCTGCAGATGTTGTCAATTTATGTTTTTGTAAATCTTTGGGGCTATCTGTAATTTGTTTCACTTTTAAATTTGCCGCCGAATTCGGATCGGGCTGTGATACAAACTCTGCGGGTGTACAAGAAGAACATGTCAAGCTGCATGAGGCATCGAAATAAGAACCCAAAGGCATATCAATATTAAAGTTTGGATCAGTTGCTTTTATATCAATATAACACCTCTCATCTCCTTTAATGGTTAAATTCCATTTTAAATTTAAAAAGCGTAACCCAAGCCCAAGCCCAAGCCCTCAGTGCCGATGTAACTTTTAAAAATAATTCCACCCTCTGGTCTTTGATACCGATAACCGATATTTACTAATGGTAATAAAAAATGAAACACACTCTCCTTTAGTGCTAAAAATGCTGCACCAACATTTGCGTCGAAATGATTATTTTTTTTTCCTATTAAAAAACCAATTCGACCTGTGGTTACAATAAATGTTTCTCCATCAATAGGAGTATATGCTACCCCAGAACCTATATTTGTATAAAATCTCCACATATCTAATTGAACAAATATCCTACTATAATTAATAGTTAACCAATTATTTACATAATAGAAACTCGACCCTTGAACTGAAAATTCATTCTTAGCAAATGTTAACGTCTCTTGTGCACAAAGAATTTTTTGTATTAAAAAGAAAATGATGAAAAATTTAAACCCTTTCATATTAAAATATATACAAATTAAATCCTAATACTTTTTATTGTTTTACATCCTGTTTCAGTTTGTAAAGTTATATAATATAACCAAGTTCGCGCGGATATGGTCGCGTTGGCAAGCCCCCCGCTGCCGCGCGAATCCTTTCGCGTGGCTTTGAAATAAATTCAACCTTCAACAACAGCAAAACTCACAAAATAAACCCCTTCAGGATTATGGAATTTATAGTTACGGCTCACAAGCTAAATTAATGCTTTATCTGTTATGCCTGCCTGCCTTTGGAAGGCCACGCGAAAGGATT
>JADLGT010000352.1 GCA_020849195.1 Bacteroidia bacterium | reverse complement strand
GTGTAGCTCCCAACGACAATGAACAGTCTTTTAATTCTTTAGGAACAGCATTAAACACTTCGAGCAGAATACTGATGATAAGGGGAAATACCATTACTGCCAATACAATTCCGCCTGCCAGCACACTATAACCCGAAGAAAATTCAACAAAGTGTACAGCAATATGATCTTGTATGAGCGGAACAATAAACAGCACTCCCCAAACGCCAAATACAACGGGAGGTATTCCCGACAACAAATCAACAAATGGAATAATAATTTTACGCATACGTTGATGTGCATATTCCGATATATAAATACCGCACAACAAACAAAGCGGCATTGCAATAATTACTGCAATTGCTGTAACCCACAATGTGCCCATAATGAAGGGCAAAAAACCAAATTCGCCTTTTAGCGGCCGCCAAACCGGCGATGTAAACAAGGTAACAACAGACTTTAAATGAAGTAAGGGTAATGAGCGCAAGTACAAACCTATTCCAACAAAAACAGCAAGCAGAACAGATGACAAGGTCAGGATCATCATTGTGCGCTCGGCAAATTTGTCTTTAATCAATCGGAGGTTCATCAGAATATTTATTTTTCCCTTTTCTAAATTAGTATAGCTTTTCAAGTTCTGCTTCCAGTCTATCTTTTGGCAAATTTACATATCCATTTTCAGTTAAATAATTTTGCCCATCGGTTAACACCCATTTTAAAAATTCGATAACAATTTTTTGGTGTGGTTTACCTTTGCTTATGTAAAATAATTCGCGAGCCGGAGGAGAAGGATATTTGCCTTCACCTATTGCTTTGGTAAATTGATCGAGTGTGTTGTAAAAATTTTCATCCGGATCTATTTCGCCGTTTTCGTTAACATCAATAGGTACAATCGCTATACCCGCAAGTTGTTTTTTTGTTTTTTGGTTATATACGTAAGCAGTAGTATTGAAGCCAATAGCCGATTTATCTTTTTTAACCGCCATAAGTAATCCCGGATCGGCATAAATACCAATGCCAACAAGGTCTTCCTGTTTTGATTTTAAATATTTAGCCCAGGTTTCGGCAGCCCCTGCTGCATCCGACCGTGTGTATGCTCGCAGTGGAATTGAAAAAGAAAAACCAAGCTGGTTCCAGTTGTTATATTTTTCAGCCACATAAATAGCTTGGAAATCTTTTTGTTTTATTCCTTTTGAAAGAATTTGATTTAGATTTGGATTCAACGAGTTGACAGTGGGAATAACGGCATCGATGGCAACTGAAATAGGGAAGGCACCTCGTTTAATTTCTTCTTCGCTTAAATCGCGCGATACAGCGCCTAAATCTATCATTCCTCCCAAAGCATCCGAAATACCTTTTCCGGCACCTCCGGCAGATATATCAAACGTAACATTGGGATGAATTTTTCTGAACTCCTCGCTCCACTTTACAGCAAGCGGATACAAAGCAAATGCTCCCGAAATACTGATGGTTCCCTTAAGACCATCGGGATCGTTAGCCATTCGAACAGTCTGTTGTTTTCCCGTGCATGAGAACAAAGCAATCAGAAGATATAAACTAAAAAGCGGCGCAAATCTCATAGCAAGCTATAAATGTATTGTTGCAAATATACATATTCTATCGGAATAGTAGATTATTAAAAAATATTATTGCAATAGATTTGAACGAGCTGCGAGGGTTAAGCCCGATGGGGCACAGGGTATCAGACTTTAGAGTGATTTTTCAATTTTAATTGTATAATCTTTGTTAAAACCAAGCGAGAGGACTTGTGCGACAGTGGTGGTTTTCAAGCATTTCTCCAATGATAATAATAGATTTTATAATGTTATCTTGTTAATTAGTTGTATTTTAGCAATACATGAGAGGGTTTAACTATAAAAAAGCTACACAAGCACTAAATTACCTCGCTCTAAAAAATGGTGGTTCTCTGAATAAAATGAAAGCCATCAAGTTGATTTGGCTAGCCGATAGATTTCATCTTCGCAAATACGGTCGTACAATTACAGGCGATGTTTATTTTGCCTTACCATTTGGGCCGATTCCATCTACGACACGAGATATTTTAGAACAGAATACCATCCTGAGTGATGTTGAACTATCATATAGTCAGGATTTTCTTGCTATTGATGACAGATACAATTTTTCTGCAACTAAGGAAACAGCAACAAAAGTGTTTTCGCAAACCGACTTGGAAGTCATTAATGAAGTAGTCAAAAACTACAATCAGTTAGACGAATTTATCTTATCGGAGTTATCGCACAAATCCCCTGAGTGGAAAAAATATGAATCCGCTTTTCAAAAAGGAATTGCCTCCCGTTTTGAAATTAATCCTATTGATTTTTTTTTAAATTTTGATGATGGAAAAGGTTTGTTTCTAGATAGTGAAGAACATATTGAAATTTCAAAGAAAATATTCATGGAAAACACTAAAATCCTTGAAGCCTTTTAATGAAAATTCCCACCGACCTATTTCTCAAAGGCATAAGAGCGAGAAAGGTGTATTACTTTTCCAACAATAAGATAAATACTGAAATCCCTCACTATTACGTTTGTATAAAACGCACCGATGCTGATGTATTAATTCTTTCCTTATGTACTTCGCAATTTGAAACAATTAAAAGGTTTGTTGAGTCTCGTAACTTACCTTTTGAAACATTAGTATTCATTGCTCCCGATATACACAATCCTTTTACCAAACAGACTTATGTAAACTGCAATGAGATTCATGAATTTACTGTTGAGGAACTTAAAGAGATGTACGAATCAGAAGCGGTTGAATTTTCAGGAGAAATTTCCGAAGGTCATTATGTTCAAATTTTACTTGGATTAAAGGCAAGCCCTATGATTGATGACGAAACAAAAGATTTGCTTCCTGATTTAAGCTGATTTAACCGAAATTTCAATTTCAATTTCAATTGCAAAACCTCGTTTAAGTTTATTCTTCATGTCCTCTTAAAATTTCTTTCCCAATTTTTGCTGCAACGGTATCTTGTTTTTTAACTACAGGATCCGTAACCATTTTGTCATCGAGCTTATTTAAATCGGGTTGGCCGGCGTTTACCCAAGCCGTGTACCAAAAACAACCTATTGTGTAAACAGCAGCACACATACGGCGCTCAACCATTCCGTTCAACATTTTATTATAGGCGCGCGTATAGGCTTCCGAGTAGGTTTTTACTGATTTTTTTCGTTTGCTTTCAATAGCATATTTTTTATCCGGAGCATATTGCTCGTTAAGTTGAGCTTCAAAACCGAGTACCGAATCGACTTCGGTATGACTTTGCCGAATGATTTGCCAAATAAGCTCATGTGGTTTATCAACATATTTTGCTTTACCAACAAAATAGTTATAATTATCAGCCATGAGTTCGGGAATACGTGATTCCCAAAATGCGTGGATACCTTTCTGATTGGTCAGTTGCCCGTCGTGGTTTTGAGTGGTGTGTAGTGGAACATGCGCATCGGCAATATAGTGCCCTAGTTCGGTTGAAGTGCGTAGTATTTTTTGAGCATCCTGTTTCTTAAAAGCATCGCTTAGGTTATACATCATCAAATCTAAATTCCATGGTAAAGTACCATAGACTTTTAGCGTGTCTTCCGAATATTTTGTTACTGCATCTGTCCACTTTTCCGGAACGGAGTCAAACGGCGATGGGCCAAAATGGTCAATATCGATGTAGTGTCGAGGCCCTTCGTTTGCGTTCGTGTATCTGCGTCTGTCGGGATCAACGGCATGTTCTGAAATAAAGTGGATGTGTTTTTTATAAAAGCCAATCATTTCGCTTGGCAATGTAAACACAGCCATATAATTGATTCGCTTATGTGCAAAAAATCCCCACGAATATGCAAAAGGAGCAAGGAATACAAAAAGTATAAATGCAATGAAAATAACACTGAAAATTTTACGCATCGGAATCATTTAATTTAACAAAAAGCTGATTAAATTTTTTTCAAATAATTATCCTCTAAAATAGGAATTACCGGAGCGAGATTTGGGGTGAGACAATAACGAATATCCTCTTCGAGCTTTAATTTTTCGAGCCGGCGGCGATGGGAGGAGTTTTCGAGAAAGGAAAACATGTTTTTTTCTGAAAGTGTGAATATGTATTGAGACGCACTTGCCGAATCACATTCGGATATAAATTTGCCCGAAGTTATAAGGCGCTGTGTGAGCGCCCCTGCATACATCGTATCTTCCATATTAAATTTATTTTTCCAGC
>JADLGT010000351.1 GCA_020849195.1 Bacteroidia bacterium | reverse complement strand
GTTTTGCCAAACTATTTTTCTGGGGATTTGGATTTGGCAAAACCGAGACTGAATTTCCCGCGCGGAGGAGGGGTCTGGGGAGGAATCCGCGCGGGGTTTCGGAATCCGTTTTGGGTAGGGCGGGCTATTGACTTCAAAAACCATATACCCTATACTCTAGGGTATATGGTAAAACATACATTACATAAACACGGAGAGGAAAATTTAAAAGCGAAAAAAGTTATCAATATGGCAGTTGGTAGCATTAGCAAACTACCTCAAATGGTCGAGGCGAAACATTATTGTCCCGAGATTATTCAACAGATTGATAGCGTGATTGGATTACTAAAAAGCGCGCGGACAGAACTACTTCGCGGACATCTCGATTCGTGTCTAACAGAACGCCTTCAAAGTGACAAAGAGGGTGCGGTTAAGGAATTATTAAAAATCTATAACATGAAATAACTATATGAACACTCCTCAAATATTTAGGATAAAAGGAATGCACTGTGCTTCATGCGCCAGCATCATTGAAAGAGCGGTTAAGAAAATTGAAGGCGTAGAAAATATTTCGGTCAATAATGGAACTGAAAACGCCAAGATTTCTTTTGATACAGAAAAAACATCCCCTGAGATATTTAATCAAAAATTAGAACCATTAGGATATTCTCTTGTTCTCCCAACGGCAGAAGAAATGGGTATGACCGTAAACGAACACGCAGAACACTTGGGACTGAATCAATCAAAAAAAGAAAAATTAAAAGAAATAGATGATATGAAAAAAGGAGTGTTTGGCGCACTTCCTATTGCAGTTATTAGTATTTTCATAATGGGTTGGGAAATATTTGGAAAATATAATTTGGTTGTTCCAATGTCTAATACAATGTATGAATTTTTTCATCATCTCCTGCCAATTTTTGCCACATATATTTTTATAACCATTGGCAAACCGTATTTGCTTGGGGTCTATAGGTTTTTTCGTTATGGAAAAGCAAACATGGATACGCTTATCGGTTTAGGAACTTCCGTTGCGTTTACCTACAGCTTCATCGTTACTGCTTTTGAGGAAGTATTAAAACCTTATCTAAGCGTTCAATATAATTTTTATGATGTAGCTATCGTGGTTATTACATTTATTGCACTCGGTAAATATTTAGAAGCAAAATCAAAATTAAAAACTGGCGATGCAATAGAAAAACTGCTCGGACTTCAAGCCAAAACCGCGCTGGTTATTCGTGAAGGAAAGGAAATTGAGATAAAAATTGAAGAAGTAAAACATGGAGAAATTATCATTGTAAAACCTGGGCAAAAAATTCCTGTTGATGGTGTGGTAATTGATGGATTGTCTTATGTTGATGAGTCAATGATTACTGGCGAGCCGATACCTGTTGAAAAAAACATAAACACCCAAGTTGTAGCAGGGACAATAAATACCACTGGCACATTTAATTTTAGAGCGACAAAGGTCGGAGCCGAAACCTTACTTTCTCATATTATAAAAATGGTAGAAGAAGCCCAAGGAAGTAAAGCCCCAATTCAGGCCCTTGCCGATAAAATTTCTGCCGTATTTGTCCCCGCCGTTCTTGTGCTTTCATTTATTGCACTCGGCGCATGGCTCTTTTTCGGAACCTCAATACTCGGATTTTCACAAGCTCTTTCATTTGGGCTTACCTCATTTGTAGGAATTTTAGTAATCGCCTGTCCTTGTGCGCTCGGTCTTGCAACACCGACTGCAATCATTGTTGGAGTTGGTAAAGGCGCGAAAGAAGGTATTTTAGTTAAAGATGCGGCGACACTTGAAACACTGCATAAAGCAAATGTTGTTGTGGTTGATAAAACGGGAACCATTACAAAAGGCAAACCTGAACTAACAAAAATAGAGGTGTTAGGAAACAGAAACGAGAAAGAAGTCATTTCAATTCTTGCAACACTTGAAAGTAAATCTGAACACCCTATAGCTCACGCAATAGTTAATTATGCGAAAGAAAAAAATATTGACACAGGAAGAATCTCAAATTTTGAGATTATAAAAGGCAAAGGTCTCAAGGGAACGATTGATGATGTAGAATATTTTGCGGGAAATTTGAAAATAATTTCTGACTTAAATATTTCCTATAATACTCAATCTTTGGAACAGGAAACAAAGCAGGGCAACACGCCAGTATTGCTCGCAAATAAAAATACACTTCTCGGAATAGTTTTCGTCGCCGATCCTATCAAGCCAGAAGCAATTGAGACGGTTAGGGCATTGCACAAATTGAAAAAGAAAGTGGTAATGCTTTCGGGTGATAATAAAAATACCGCCGAATATATCGCTAAAATTGTAGGCATTGATAAGGTTTTTGCAGAGGTAATGCCCGAGGATAAATTGAATATTATTAAGGACTTGCAGATTAAAGGAGACATTGTGGTAATGGTGGGCGATGGTGTAAATGATGCCCCTGCTCTTGCTCAAGCAGATGTCGGCATTGCTATGGGAACAGGAACGGATGTTGCGATTGAATCAGCCGGAATTACACTACTCGGTGGCGATATTTCAAAACTCGTCAAGGCGGTAAAATTATCAAAAATTACTCTGAACGGAATCAAGCAAAACCTCTTCTGGGCTTTTATCTATAACATTGTGGGTATTCCGCTTGCCGGTGGGGCTTTCTATCCAGTATTTGGTTGGCTACTCTCGCCAGTCTTTGCCGGATTTGCCATGGCAATGTCGTCTGTATCGGTTGTGTCGAACTCACTAAGAATTAAGGCGAAGAAATTATAATATGAAAACATATACATTCCATGTATCGGGGACTCATTGTGCATCATGCAAAATCTTGATTGAAGATATTTTGAATGAGCAAATGGGAATACAAAATACTCATGTTGATTTGAAAAGCGAAATCGTATCGATTGAAACTGAACTTGATAACAGCAAACATGAGTTAGCAGATATGCTCACTGAAAAAATAAAACACAACGGCTATACTCTTTCCGTAGAAAAAATTACTCAAGAAAAGAAATCTGATGATGTTATCTGGAAAGCAATACCTATCGGGTTGGTGTTTTTAGCACTCTTTTTCTTCCTTCAAAAATCAGGAATTTTGAATCTTGGTATCGGCGGTACAACAACACCAGCAACAAGTTTTATTATTGGACTCATTGCTTCGGTTTCTTCGTGTCTCGCAATAGTCGGTGGGCTGGTTCTTTCTCTTTCGGCAAAAATATCGCAAGACAATGTGGGCGACACTAAAACTTTCTTACTTTTTCACGCAGGCAGATTGGTAAGTTTTGCAATATTGGGCGGAATCCTTGGATTGATTGGCAACGCGATTGGGATTAATTTTGCTTTTACAGCAATGCTGGGAATTCTTGCTTCTCTTGTTATGTTACTTCTCGGCTTAAATTTGGTTGGAGTATTCGCTAAAAATAAAATCGCATTGCCCCTTGGAATTTTTAATTTTTTCAGAAAGATAGAGCATAAAACCTTTACCCCGCTTATTATCGGATTCGGCACATTTTTTTTGCCATGCGGTTTTACACAATCAATGCAAGTGGTGGCATTATCCAGTGGATCGTTTATGTCCGGACTTCTTGTCATGCTTGCATTTGCCCTTGGGACACTGCCAATGCTTCTACTTCTTTCATTCGGTTCGGCATCTTTCGCTCACGGAAGGCACGCACCCTTATTTTTCAAATCCGCGGGGGTTGTGGTAATTGGACTTGGAATTTTTGCGCTTCTCGCCGGACTTGCTGGACTCGGTATTATTAATCCTCTATTTAACATATAATTATTTTATGAATAAAACAGCTTTAATCATCATTACTCTCGCCCTTGTTTTTGGTATTGGCATTATTTTTTGGGGCGGATCGAAAAACAATATAACAACAGGCGAGCCAGGACAGAATAGCGAAATAAAAGACGGCGTTCAGTATATTACAATTACCGCAAAAGGTGGATATTCGCCAAAAGTGTCCACGGCAAAATCTGGTATCCTCACAAAACTCATTGTCAAAACAAACGGAACGTATGATTGCTCTGCATCACTTGTAATCCGTTCGCTTGGTTTTCAAAAAATCTTAGCGCAAACAGGAGAGGAAATTATTGATATTGGTACACCGAAAACCGACCAATTACTCCAAGGTCTTTGTGGTATGGGAATGTATAGTTTTTTAATTAAATTTATTTAGCCCGCCCTACCCAAAACGGATTCCGAAACCCCGCGCGGATTCCTCCCCAGACCCCTCCTCCGCGCGGGAAATTCAGTCTCGGTTTTGCCAAATCCAAATCCCCAGAAAAATAGTTTGGCAAAAC
>JADLGT010000350.1 GCA_020849195.1 Bacteroidia bacterium | reverse complement strand
AGCACCTGCTGTAGCCCTTACCGAAAGTGCTGTTACAGCCCCCGAATAATTATATTCTTTTTTAAAACGGATTGCATCGTCGTAACTTATTGTTTTATAATTTATCGGTCCCTTTCCTCGTTTACCTATTCGAACAGTTGTTCCGCGATTGCGAATTGTAAATGTATTAGCCCCCATATTGGTAAAATTGCTGCTGATAGATGATTTAATAACTTCAATAGCTGTTAAAATTCCTATCAATGCCATAATACCTATGGCAATTATTAAAATAGTTAGCACCGTGCGCAGCAATTGTGTTCGTATGGAATGGAACGCAATTTTGATATTTTCTTCTACACGCGGATTAAGGATATGCATGCTTAAAAGTAATAAATTAACAAGGCTCTTTGTGCAGCCATAAATTGTTTTTGTTATAACCAAGTATCTTTATTTTTCCAATATTTAGTAACTTCGCATAACTAAGTTCAGTCAAGTTTTCAATTAATAGTATTCATAAATTTTATCATATCTTCTTATGGCATTCGACATTGAAATGATTAAAAAGGTATATGCTGCATTACCTGCAAAAGTAGCTGCAGCACGTAAGTTGGCGGGCAAGCCTTTAACCCTCACCGAAAAAATATTGTATGCTCATTTGGCCGACTCTTTGCCGGCTAAGCCCTATGAGCGTGGCAAGTCGTACGTAGATTTTACTCCGGACCGAGTAGCCATGCAGGACGCAACAGCGCAAATGGCACTATTGCAATTTATGCAGGCCGGTCGTCCAAAAGTAGCTGTGCCTTCTACGGTACACTGCGATCACCTGATTACCGCTAAAGACAGTTCGGCAAAAGACCTTGAAGTTGCCATCAAATCAAATCAGGAAGTATATGATTTTCTTTCTTCCGTATCCAACAAATACGGAATTGGTTTTTGGAAACCCGGTGCCGGAATTATCCATCAGGTTGTGCTCGAAAATTATGCATTTCCCGGCGGGATGATGATAGGAACCGATTCGCACACCGTAAATGCCGGTGGACTGGGTATGATTGCTATTGGTGTTGGTGGCGCCGATGCCTGCGACGTAATGGCCGGCCTACCTTGGGAACTTAAAATGCCTAAACTGATTGGTATTAAACTTACCGGAAAAATGAATGGATGGACATCGGCTAAAGACGTGATATTAAAAGTTGCGGGAATACTCACTGTTAAAGGAGGCACCGATAAAATTGTTGAATACTTTGGCGAAGGAGCTATTTCGCTTTCGTGTACAGGCAAAGGAACAATATGTAATATGGGTGCCGAAATTGGCGCCACTACATCTACATTTGGTTATGATGAATCAATGGAGCGCTATTTGCGGGCTACAAGCCGTGCCGATGTTGCCGATGCCGCCAATGCTGTAAAAGAGCATTTAACCGCCGACCCCGAAGTGTATGCCAACCCTTCCAACTATTTCGACGAGGTTATAGAAATTAATCTCTCGGAATTGGAGCCACATTTGAACGGCCCTTTTACGCCCGATAAAGCAACTCCAATTTCGAAAATGAAGGAGGAAGCCGCAAAGAATGGCTGGCCAACTAAAATTGAAGTGGGTTTGATTGGTTCTTGTACCAATTCATCCTACGAAGATATTTCACGTGCTGCCTCGCTGGCGCGACAGGCTGTAGCCAAACATCTAAAAACAAAAGCACAATTTACTATTACACCCGGATCGGAACAGGTGCGCTACACTATTGCCCGCGACGGTTTTATTGATACATTTAATAAAATAGGTGCCAACGTATTTGCCAATGCCTGCGGCCCATGTATAGGAATGTGGGACAGAGCAGGGGCAGACAAGCAAGAAAAAAATACAATTGTACATTCGTTTAACCGAAACTTTGCCAAGCGCGCCGACGGAAATCCCAATACACACGCATTTGTGGGTTCGCCCGAATTAGTTACGGCGCTTGCTATTGCCGGCGACCTCACGTTTAATCCGCTAAAAGATAAGTTAATAAACAGCGACGGCGATGCAGTTATGTTGGATGCACCAACAGGAGACGAACTTCCTAAAAAGGGTTTTGCGGTTGAGGATGCAGGTTATCAGGCTCCGGCTGCGAACGGTCAAAATGTAGAGGTAAAAGTTTCGCCTTCATCCAACCGATTGCACTTGCTCGAACCGTTTAAACCTTGGGAAGGTGCTGACTTAACCGATCTCAAACTTCTCATCAAAGCAAAAGGAAAATGTACAACCGACCATATCTCTATGGCCGGTCCATGGCTGAAATACCGCGGTCATCTCGATAATATTTCCAACAATATGTTGATAGGAGCAGTAAACGCATTTAACGACAAAACCGATTCGGTAAAAAACCAGTTAACCGATGTGTATGAATCTGTGCCTAAAGTTCAACGCCAATACAAAGCCAAAGGAATAGGATCGATTGTGGTGGGTGACGAAAATTATGGCGAAGGATCATCGCGCGAACATGCTGCAATGGAACCTCGCCACCTTGGTGTTCGTGCGGTATTGGTTAAATCTTTTGCCCGCATACACGAAACTAATTTAAAGAAACAAGGCATGCTTGCCCTAACATTTGCCAATAAAGACGATTACAATAAAATCCAGGAGGATGATGCTATTGATATCATTGGGTTAAAAAATTTTTCGCCAGGTATCCCTTTGACACTTGTGTTACATCACACTAACGGCGGAAAAGAGGAAATAAAAGTAAATCATAGTTACAATACCTCTCAAATAGAATGGTTTAAAGCAGGCGGCGCACTTAACATCATAAGAGCTAATGTTAAACTTTGATTTTGCATTTGAAGTGTAAGGCAAAATACAATGTGGGTTGGCTTGTATTTGTTTAAACTTAATCTGACAATAAAGGGTAACTTTCAAGTTATAGAAAATATATGGGCGACACCCTAAACGAATAAAAAATTACCTTTGAAACCTATGGCAGTAAATAATTTACTCGACACAAGTACAGTAAGTCTTAGCGACATAATAGGTAATGGTAAAGTCTATAAGGTGCCTTCATATCAAAGAGATTATTCATGGAATAGAGATCATTGGGAAGACTTATGGACAGATATTCTAACAATACTGAATGGCGATAGTATTCATTACATGGGTTCAATAGTTTTACAAAACAAAGGAGATAAAAAATATACTGTTATAGATGGGCAACAACGGATTTCAACTCTGACCTTAATAGTATTAGCCACTATTAAAACAATACAGACCTTAATAGATAAAAATATTGATAAGGATAATAATATTGAAAGGATATCTCTTCTTACCAAAAAATTTCTTGGAGACAAAGACCCCGGCTCATTAACTTATTCTGCAAAGATTGAATTAAATGAAAATAACAATAGTTTCTTTCAAACTCATTTAATGGTTTTCAGACAACCTTTAAACGAAAAGACTTTGGGGGATTCCGACAAATTGCTGTGGCAGGCATATAATTTTTTCTAGGAAAAATAACAACCCATTTTCAAAATAATGATAATGGAGAGGATTTAGCAAATTTTCTAAACAAACAAGTTGCTGAAAGAATGATGTTCATTCAAATTGTAGTGGAAGATGAACTTAGTGCATATACAGTTTTTGAAACCTTAAACTCAAGAGGCCTTAGCTTAACCGTAACTGATTTATTAAAGAACTATTT
>JADLGT010000349.1 GCA_020849195.1 Bacteroidia bacterium | reverse complement strand
GGAAGATAAATCGGTTGCCCACAAAAAACTTTGCGGACGAAGTTCTATTGCGGCGGGAAAGAAACTGAACAGAGCAGTTAATATAGGTAATTGCAGCAAAACCGGTATGCACCCCGAAAGCGGGTTAACTCCAGCCTGCCGGTACAAGGCCATTGTAGCCTGTTGCTTTTTCATTGGGTCGTCGCTGCCATATTTTTTATTAATCTCATCTATCTCGGGTTTTAAAATACGCATCTTAGCCGAGGAGAGATAGGTTTTATAGGCAATAGGAAACAAAATGACTTTTATAATGAGCGTGAGCAGCAGTATAATTATTCCGTAATTAAGGTTAAACTTATTCAGAAAATTAAATGTTGGTATAACTATCAATTTATTTACATAAGCAAACAAGCTCCAACCTAAGTAAATTTGTTTTTCAAGATTATGCCCGTAGCTTTTAAGCGTGTTGTAATGATTAGGACCGAAATAAAATTGCATAGTAAAACTTTCGGCAGAGCGATGGCTAAATGGCAAACTTAAATTGGCCGTAAACGTTTTAACAATAGTTGAAGACTCGGTATTGTTATGTGTTTCAATATCTGTTGGTTTTTCAAAACCATCGTTAGCCATAAGTACCGAAGTAAAAAATTGTTGCTTGAATCCAACCCACTCCACTTTTGCCTCGAGCGATTTTTTTTCGTCTTTACCTTGACTGATGTAATCTACTTCATCGTTGAGGTATTTGAAATAAATTGTTGAAGCACTACGCTGCGTTTCAATGTCTCGTTCGAGCGAAGGGGTTTGCATTCGCCATTTCAGGTTTAAGTCCGACGAATTGGAAGCAACCTGATCATTCATACCCACAAAATTTACTAAATAATTCAAACGGTAGCTGTTGGCTTTAAGGCTATATACATACTCAATATATTTTGTTTTGTCCGTCGAGTATAGGCGCAATGCTATGGCTCCTGAGTCGTTGCCGGATAGTTTTATAGAATTGTTTTGAGGGGTAAAATAAAAATCGGATGTAGAAAATAATCGCGAGTTAGATGTACTGAATTCAATAGCCTGAGTTGTTGAGTCGCCCGAAAACAGAACAAGCGGCTTACAGTTAAAGGTTTTAAAATTTTTTAATTCAACGCTCGAAATTTTTCCGCCATAAGTAGATATACTTGCTTTTATCAATTCGTTTTCAATAGTTAATTCTTTCTTATCGCCTTGTGTTGCCGACGAGAAAATGCCGTATTGTTGTTGCAGTTGCGAGGTTTTCAACGAATCGGATAAAACGACATTTGTTTGAACAGTGTCCGTTTGAGAAACGGGGCTTGCAGTATCGTTTTTTATTGCCAACTCTTTTTGAAGTGCCTCCTCTTGCTTTTGCACAAGCTCAAGGGAGTCTCGAATCTTTTTTTGCCGTTCTATTTCTTCTTTAGAAGGTTTGCTCAGGAACATCCATCCCAGCATTATTCCCGTAATCAAGAGTAGTCCTATAATCGAATTTCTGTCCATTTTGTTTGAGCACTATTATTTTAATATGGGATTAAATAAACGCAGCCAAAGATACTTGTTTAAGGGAAAAATTCGGAAAAAATACAAGAGATTTTACTGAACTAAAGAGGAAACACTAACCGCTGCTTTAACAAAATTTACAAAAAGCGGATGAGGTTTTTCAACCGTACTTTTGTATTCGGGGTGGAATTGCACAGCAACAAACCACGGATGATTTTTCAATTCAACAATTTCAACCAAACCGGCATTGGGATTAATCCCGCTCGCTATCATACCTGCCCGTTCAAAATCGCGGAGATACTCGTTGTTGAATTCAAACCGGTGGCGGTGGCGCTCGGAAATTTCGGAAGTTGTATAGGTATCAAAAATTTTTGTTCCCTCCATCACTTTGCATGGATATGCGCCAAGTCGCATTGTTCCGCCTTTGTTTGTTATCTTCTTTTGCTCTTCAAGCAAATCAATAACAGGGTGAGGCGTATCGGGGTTCATTTCGGTAGAGTGGGCGCCTTTCAATCCCATTACATTGCGTGCAAACTCAATAACGGCACACTGCATACCAAGGCATATGCCTAAAAACGGGATTTTATTTTCGCGAGCAAATTTTATGGCATTTATTTTTCCTTCAATACCTCTGTTACCAAAGCCCGGTGCAACGAGTACTCCTGCAAGTCCGTTTAGTTTTGACGCAACATTTTCTTCGGTAATTGTTTCCGAATGTATCCACTCCAACTTTACTTTGCAACAGTTAATTACTCCTGCATGAACGAATGACTCTGCAATTGATTTATACGAATCTTTCAATTCAACATATTTTCCAACCAGCCCTATCCTTACCTCGGTTGTAGATGTTTTAAGAATGGATAAAAAATTTTGCCACCCTTCAAGATTCGCTTCACGCGAAGCATCGAGCCCAAGTTTATCAAGTACAACTCTATCCAATTGTTCGTTTTTCATCAACAAAGGAACTTCGTAAATGGTTGATGCGTCAATGGCTTCTATAACAGCACGCGATTCAACATTGCAAAACAGTGCTATTTTATTTTTTAACTCTTTGTTAATTTTATGTTCGGAGCGACAAACTAACACATCGGGTTGAACACCATATTCCAACATTAATTTTACAGAGTGCTGTGTGGGCTTTGTTTTTAATTCTCCGGTTGTTGACAGGTAGGGTATAAGCGTAAGGTGAATAGAAAGGCTGTCTTTGCCAAGTTCCCATTTAAGTTGGCGAATAGCTTCAATATACGGCAAGGATTCTATATCGCCTACGGTTCCTCCTATTTCGGTAATTACAATTTCGTACTTACCTGTTTTGCCAAGCGCACGTATGCGGTCTTTTATTTCATCGGTAATATGGGGGATGACCTGAACTGTTTTTCCAAGAAAATCACCACGCCGCTCTTTTTCAATTACAGTTTGATAGATACGACCCGTAGTTACATTGTTGGCTTGCGATGTAGGAATATTGAGGAAACGTTCGTAATGCCCGAGATCTAAATCGGTTTCTGCCCCATCGTCGGTTACAAAACATTCGCCATGTTCGTACGGATTTAAAGTTCCGGGGTCAACATTAATATAGGGGTCGAGCTTTTGTATGGTTACAGAATAGCCACGCGCTTGCAGTAGTTTGGCTAGCGAGGCTGAAATAATTCCTTTACCAAGTGAAGATGTTACGCCGCCGGTAACAAAAATATATTTAACGGATGCGGACATAACACGTAAAAATTAAGGGGTTGAACAAAGTTACGAATTATTTACGGGGTGGTTATTGAATTGAAGCGGTTTTTTTACATGGCTAATAGGTTTAGTTGCGGCGTACTCAAAAATCGGGGATAAAAAAATCCGGCACCAAAATTAGGAGCCGGATTTTCAGGTTAAAAATTAGACCATTATTTTTTATGATCATGGTGGGCATCTTTCATGTCGTGATGAGCATCTTTCATGTCGTGATGCATATTTTTTTCATCGTGCTTCAATTCCGCACGGTCTCTTTTCATTTCGGCCTTGTCTTTTTCTACAGCGGCTTGGTTTCCATTAGCCTTATCGGCTTTTAATTGATTTCTGTCTTTTTTCATTTCCGCCCTATCATTCTTGATTTCTTTCTTATCCGCTTTAATTTCTGTGCGGTCATTTTTAATTTCCTTTTTATCGGGCGAAGCCGGTGTTGCAGGCTGAGCCGGTTGAGCAGGTTGTGCCGGTTGTTGGGCATAAATAGCAGTAGCAAGTGTTGCTGCGGCTATAGACAAAACAATTTTTTTCATGACGTTTTTAGTTTAAGGTTTAAATAAGGGGTTCAAAACTTATGCCAAGTTATAAAATAGAAATAGATCGTACATGAACTATAGATGAACAGGGATGCCATGCTAAAAACATAGCCATCTTTTCACTTCTAATGTTTTTAAAAGGTGAGGTTAGCGCTCAGGCTTGGCAAAATAGGCAGTTGGTTTACCCTTTTATAAAGTACCCTATCGAAATAGAAAATATTTTCGCGGTTATAAATATTTGTTGCTCCTGCACTCATTTCAAGTGTTGAATGTTCGCTGATTTCAAATCTTCTTTTAATTGTTAGGTCGAACCGATGGTAGGCCGGCAGGCGTTTCGAATCAATGTTTCCGTACAAAATTGAAAGGTCGCCATTTGCAGTGGTGTAATTGGTATTTATATTATTGAAAGTAAGCTTCTCGTAAAAACCACCGGTAGGTGTAAACGGAAATCCCGTGCCGAAATTCCATCGGGCATTAATTTCCCAATTTAAATTTTTTCCAAAAGTATAGGATGAAACAAGGTTAATATTATGTCTTCTGTCGAAAAACGGGTTATATGTAATTGTTCCGTCCCAACGGTCAACATAAGTAAGCGAATAAACGGCCCAAAAATAAAAATGTTTGTAGTCGTATTTAATTGTTAAATCAATCCCTTCTGCTTTTCCGGTTTCAACAATGAAATCTTTTTTAAGATTGTCGGGCTTGCTAACATTGTCCGGGTCGGAATTGTCTTCGTATAATTTATTTCGATTAAGATTGGTAAGTTGTGTAAAGTTTTTACGGTATGCTTCAATATTCAATTCAATGTGTTTAAACAAATCGAATTCGAAACCAACAATTGTATGGTTGGCTTTTTGAAGATGTGAAGTAACATCTTTTACACTACCATCCTGTTGGGTGAATTGAGTTTGGAGATTATCGGGTCCTGCTAAAAAGCCATAAAACAAATTAACAACCTCTCTGTCGGAATTAGCGCTTATCAGGTTTTGCGAATAAAGTCCGCCTGCAAATTTAAAACGTATCCTTTCGCTTATATTAAATTTACCATTTATACGTGGTTCGGGAGAGTACTCGGATAGTGAAGCATAGTACTGCGATCTGAAGCTGGGTTCAAGAACAAATCGTTCATTTTTTGAAAGGAATTTATAACTAAGGAATCCATCGAGTTCGGTGGTGTTTTCCTGTTGAAGTATTTCTCGGTTTACCGAGTTAAAGAAATCGAAGTTAGTGGTAAACCCTACAACTTCAATTCCGTATCTGAAAGAGTTTTTCCGGTTAAGAAAATAGGTAAGATCAATTCCCATGTTGAAGCCGGAAATGTCGCTTGAACGGGGATGATTATCTGATGCACTGGTTAAAGCTACATTGTATTTTGAATAAGCAAAATTACCCTGAATTAGTACGGGTGAAGAGCTAGGTACAAGTACAAAATTGCTTCCAATACCATTGGTTACCCAATTAAAATCGGAAACACTTTGATAGTGTACATGGTCGTCGTAATGAAATCCGAACAGGTTTAACTTACTTCCATTTGCCGCACTCAACGATGTTTTACCATAAAAATCATTAAAGCTGAAAGGCAAGCCATTTGGGTTGGCATAGGTGTACAAAAGTTTTGAAGTTTGAGGCAAGTAAGAAGTTTTGGCCGACAGCACAAACGAACCACTTCCGCCCTCTTCGGTTTTAGCTTTAAAAATCGGGCCTTCAAGCAATGCGTGTCCAACAAATGGGCTTGCCGAAACCTTTCCGCTAAAACGTTTTTTATTTCCATCGCGGGAAGTAAAATCCATAATAGATGATATACGTCCGCCATATTGTGCACCAAACCCGCCGGTATATACATCGGCATGGCGGATAATGTCCATATCGAACACCGAAAAGAGTCCGATAGAATGGAACGGGTTGTAAATAATCATTCCATCGAGCAACACTTTATTT
>JADLGT010000348.1 GCA_020849195.1 Bacteroidia bacterium | reverse complement strand
TTGGTAAGATAGGCTTCAATGAAAGGATGGACACACAAAGTGATGTTATTTTCATTTTGTTCGGAAAAAATATATTGTAGTTTATTTTCAATTTGATCGATCAGCAGTATGCTGGCTTGTATTTCGCCAGTACCGCCGCAAGCCGGGCATTTTTCAACGGTTATTACATTTGTGGCGGGTCGAACACGCTCGCGGGTAATTTGTACGAGCCCGAATTTGCTGGGTGGTAAAATATTGTGCTTTGCACGGTCGGCACGCATTTCGTCGCGTAATTTATTGTATAACAATTTTCGGTTTTCGCTCGAATGTAAATCAATAAAGTCCACCACAATAATACCTCCCATATCGCGCAAACGCAATTGGCGCGCCACTTCCACTGCTGCATCCAAATTTACTTCGAGTGCGTTCTGTTCCTGAGTGGAACTCGATTTAGCACGATGGCCGCTGTTTACATCAATTACGTGGAGCGCTTCGGTGTGTTCGACAATAAGGTAGGCGCCGGTTTTCATTGTTACTGTTTTTCCAAACAGCGCTTTCATCTGTTTGTCAACATCAAAATGATCGAAGATGGGAACATTGCCTTTGTACAGTTTTGCAATTTTTTCCTGCTCGGGTGAAATGGTTCGTAAATAATTTTTTATTTCCTCAAACATTTTCGGATCGTCAACGTGTATGCTGTTAAACGAAGCATTCAGCATATCGCGAAGAATTGCCGATGTGCGGTCGAGTTCACCTAATACTTTTTTTGGCGGTTGTGCCACTTTCATTTCGTGAAAACAAGTGTCCCATTTTTTAACAAGGTCTTTGAGGTCGGCATCCAGTTCGGCTACGCTTTTGTTCTCGGCTACAGTGCGAACAATTACACCAAAGTTTTTAGGTTTTATGCTCTGCATTAATCTTTTCAACCTGTTTTTTTCTTCATTCTCTTTTATTTTTTGCGACACCGAAATTTTATCTGAAAATGGTACCAATACTAAAAAGCGTCCGGCAATAGATAGTTCGCAAGTAATGCGCGGACCCTTTGTTGATATAGGTTCTTTAGCAATTTGCACCAATATGTTTTGACCGCTTGTAGCCATATTAGAAATTTTTCCATCTTTCGGTATATCGTTTTCGTTACGAAAATTGGTCAATTCGGAGGTGTTTAATTTCCCGGTTTGTGCAAGTTTAGTGTACTTGTTCAGCGATGCAGCCTGAGGACCTAAATCGAGGTAATGTAAAAAAGCATCTTTTTCGTAGCCAACATCAACAAAAGCTGCGTTGAGGCCGGGCATTACTTTTTTTACTTTGCCCAAATAAAAATCGCCAACCGAAAAATTATTATTTGTCTTTTCGCGGTTTAACTCAACCAGCCTCTTGTCGTGCAGGAGGGCTATTACAACTTCGTTCGGGTTGGAATGTATAATTAGTTCGTTGTTCACTTTAAAATTTTTTATTCGCTCATGCTTAGCTCTGTAAACAAATCGGCGATAGTATTTAACAATAACAGCATTCATCAGCCTTTATTGATGGGTATGCTGCAAACAAAATTTAAGGCAAATGCAATTTGCTAGGAATGCCTTAGTAAATAGGGGAGAAACACACATCGTATTAAAACAATGTGTAATAACAAAACGAAAGGCACGTAATGAACCCCTAAAACAGAACAGTAAAAAAAGAGAATGGGATTAACTTTCTTTTTTTATTTCTTTTTGTGTCTGTTCTTTCTCAAACGTTTTTTGCGTTTGTGGGTTGCCATTTTATGGCGTTTTCTTTTTTTACCGCTTGGCATAATTAAGAATTTTTTAAGTTAGTAATTTCCGGTTTTAATTCGGGGGTTACTGAATTTAACCCGTTTTTAGTTTATTTATATAATTTTTCACTTCATTTTTAATTGTAACATCATCTACTAAACCAATATACGTTTCAAGTATTTCAATTGCTTTTTGTTTATTGCCTTCTCGTTCATAGGTATCGGCTAAAAACAAATACGCTTCTAAGTAATCGGGTTTAATGCTCAGCACTTTACTGAATCGCTCAATGGCCTTTTCGTATTGTCCTGATTTGACCGAAAAGAAAGCAAGATTAAGTTGTGCATTTATATGCATCGAATCTTGTGTTACCACCTCACGTAGTAAACCAATTCCTTTCATAGGGTCAGAAGTACTTTCAACATAGCAAGCACCAAGATTTGTTTTAGCATCAAGGTTCCCTGGATCTTTACTCAGTACTTTTTCAAAACAGTTCATTGCGCTCCGATATAATGGAGCGCGTCCTTCGTTTTTTGTAAAGCGTACAGCATTGTAGTAACGCTCTCCCGCATTGTTCCAAAGAGTAGTACTGTTTGTAAGTACGGCTTTTTGTTCGGCATAATATGCAGCCAAATCAGGTCGCTTAAGACCATCCCATACTTTAATCAACGAGTCGCATAAATTCAATTTTTGATTGGTTGTGGCATGGTTGAATGCTTGTTGCCATTCGCTTACACGAGCTTTGTTTTCACCCAAAAGTGCATCGGAAGCAACCTGTACCGCTGTTTCAAAATATTCCGGCTGTGTTCCAGTTAATTCTGCACCTTCAGTTTTAACGGACCTAGGCGGAATGGTATTTGCAAAAAGTAAAAGAACGAAAAGTGCAAGCACGCCAAAAATAGCTATCAGCTGAGCCCTTGGCATCTGTTATATTATTGTTTGTTTTCTTCAGGTTTAACCGGAACACTTTTCTTTACCTTCTCGGCAAAGGTTTTAGCAGGTTTAAACGAAGGGATATAATGGGCAGGGATAATAATTGTTGTGTTTTTTGAAATATTACGACCGGTTTTTTCTGCACGCTTTTTCACAATAAAACTCCCGAATCCTCTGAGGTAAATATTTTTACCCTCGCTCATGTGATTTTTCAACACTTTCATGAATGATTCAACTGCAGCTTGAACTGCTATTTTTTCAATTCCGGTTTTTTCCGATATCTCGTTTACAATATCTGCTTTAGTCATTGCTCAAATTATTTATAATCAAACAATTGAATTTGTATTTCGCGAACGCAAATATATGAATGTTTTGTTAATAACTATATAAAAAAAAGATTAAAATACTGATTATGATTGATATATGAATAGTTAAGGCATGTCCATTCCAATAAAACATTGACCGTTTAAACCGAAGTTAGGCAGATACAAATATGGTGTTGCCTCATCGGAAATTTGCTCATTACTGTTATAAAATTGAAGGTGTCTAATCAAAAAATGTCCTTTGTACTAACAGTAAGCCTTATACGTCAGCATCTGATGATCTATATTAATTATTTCATTCGTATATATTTTTTAAGTCTCTGATTGTCAGATGCCTGCCTGTCGCAGACAGGGAACACCCATGATATTCATTTGTGTTTGTGATACCAAAGGTATCATGGGTGTTTCAGCTTTTTATTTTTTCTATGCCGAACCTTATCTCGTTTGGTTTTTTTAGCAATGTTTTTCTTAAAAGCGCTTGTAAGATCAATAGTTCGGTAAAAATTTAGGCTGCTTTAGCATAAATACTTCCTAAAAACAGGGCGTCCCTGTAGATGCGACTGATTTTTCTGAAATTCAGGTCTAAACCTAAGTT
>JADLGT010000347.1 GCA_020849195.1 Bacteroidia bacterium | reverse complement strand
AACGACTAAACAGAAAAAAGCACTATGGCGGCATACCTGTTGAGTCGATCAAAGCCTGCCTAGCTTATGCGAGACTGAAAATGTCGGACATTGACCACGTAACATTTTTCTGGAAACCCTCCATCTCCTATTCCAAAATACCCGTATTCCTGTTCAAGTATTGGCACAAAGTGCCAGCATTGCTGCGCGAACAAAGAAGTTTTACGGTGGAAGAAAACCTGGGCATGCTGAATTATTTGAGCGACATGAAGAAAATACCAGAAACTTTACGAAAACTTTTCCCTGGCGAAAAAATGAAATTCGGCTTTCACATGATTGAACATCATTACTGTCATGCCGCCAGTACATTTTTCTGTTCTCCCTATCAAGAAGCGGCCATTATGACGATTGACGGCGCGGGGGAATGGAGTACCTGCATGATGGCTCATGGCAAAGGAAATAAAATAACGAAGCTATCTACCGTTGATACTCCTTACTCACTCGGCGCCTTTTATCAGGCCGTTTCGCGTCATCTGGGATTTAAACTTATTGAAGGACCCGGAAAGTTGATGGGGCTTTCTTCTTATGGAGATGCCGGCTCGCCCGTTTATGATAAAATGAAAAAACTTGTGGAACTCACGCCGGAGGGCGGCTTTAAACTTGATATGAGTTATTTTTCATACCACTATACACGTAAGAGTGGTGTAAGTAAAAAATTTGAGCAGGAATTCGGGCACTCAAAATCCGAGGGCAAAGACTGGACAAAACACGAGCTGAATGTGGCGGCAGCGGCTCAACATATTGTGGAAGATGTTTTTATTCACATGGCATCGCACCTAAAAAAGAAAACGGGATGTGAGAACTTATGCATTGCGGGGGGCGTAGGCCTTAACAGCGTAGCGAACGGACTAATTGCTACAAAAGGAATTTTTAAAAACATATTCATTCAGCCGGCGGCCGGTGATTCGGGCACCTCTTTAGGAAGTGCCATATATTACAATCATTGTGTGCTTGACCGCAAGCGCGAGTATGTGATGGAGACGGCATTCCTTGGGCCCGGCTACGAGGATGATGCGTATGAAACGGCAATAAAAAAACACAACCTGCCGTATAAAAAAACACAAAAACGTTATGCAGAATTTGCAGCGAAAAAACTGGCAGAAGGAAAAATAGTGGGCTGGTTTCAAGGAAGGCTTGAGTTCGGTCCCCGTGCATTAGGAAACAGAAGCATCATAGCCAATCCGCTAGTAGCCGAAATGAAGAACGTACTTAATGCACGTGTTAAATTCAGAGAAGGATTCCGCCCGTTTGCAGCCATTGTGCTCGAAGAAGATTGCGGAAAATATTTCGACTGCGCTTACCCCAACCCCTATATGCTCATGGTGTACAATGTGCGATCCGAATATTTAGGGAAGCTGCCTGCAATCACTCACACCGATAATTCCGTTCGTATACAAACCGTCAATCAGTCGGAAAACCCGCAGATGCGCGACTTGCTCGAGGCTTTTCGTAAAGAAACCGGTTATTCGGTGCTCATCAATACTTCGTTCAATATTAAAGGAGAACCTATTGTTGCTAAGCCGGATGATGCAGTTCGCAGCTTTGCTATTGCCGACATGGACTATTTGGTAATTGGAAATTATGTGGTGGCTAAACCCGGCGACGAGAGCAGCCTGACGGACTTATAATCCTATAAAACAGATTTACCCTGTAAAATATACTTGCTAAATGTTAGCTTCGGCTCTTACTCAAAATTTTATCGACCCATCGGTTTTGTTTTTATGGCTCACTTATTTGGTGACCATATTTTTGTTGTCCCTAACTTTTTATGTACTTGGCGGCATTGTGTACAAAGCAAGCAGCTTTAACAATCCAGCTGAAATGTTCTTTTTAAAAACGACAGTAGGAATGGCTTCCTTTTGTTTCATTTCACTTCCTTTTTTTATTCTCAATGTTTATAGTCTCTTTACAGTTATATCAATCCTTCTTTTGGTATGGGTATTTGGCGTTTTCTCCTTGGGAAAAACCATTTTTACAGACCTGCGTTACTTTGTTAGTGAATATAAATTCTTGTTGTTTTTTTTTACAATTGTTTCTTATGTAGCTCTTCTTCCTCCTTACAGATATGATGAGATGTCATTCCACCTTCCCTACATAATGACATTTGCAGAACATTCCGGTGTGGTTACTGATGGCTCTATGCGACATCCCTTGTACACATTTAACTGGCATATATTACAAACAGCCGTGTATTTTATTGGCAATTTCAGGCTTTGTCACCTCTTAACATGGAGTGCTTCAGTGTTGGTATCATTTGGAATCTACGGCCTGCTTAAACGACTAGGAGTTTCAGATTTTTTTGCTTCTATTTCAGCACTCTCATTTTTCTTTACACCGCTTATTCTGAGGTATTCCATGATATTTTGCAATGATGTGCCTCTCATGCTTTTTCTGCTTTCAACAGCGTATTCTTTGTATGTGTTTTCTGTTGAAAAACGAAATGGCGACCTGCTCTCCAGCTTATTGATATGTGCAATGTTCGTTGGAATGAAAATCATAAATATTGTATATATACCCGTGATAGCTACCTTGGTTTTCTATTGGATAAGACCCCGACTTAAACATTTTTTTTTATTTCTATTCCTCTTTTTAATGTTGAGTTCGGTGTGGTATGTTCGTAATATCATTGTTGACGGAGATCCAGTCCCGCCAACATTAAACTATGCCTTGGGGCGAACAGATAGATTTTGGTCGATCGAAGACTACAAAGCAATTACACAAGATATTAACCCGGTTAGCGAGCAGCCATTAATGACCTATGCAACTCTGCCTTGGCTGATGGTTAACTCGTCCACCTTTTCGGTGCTACGGGATCATCCTGTATTTTTGTACGGTTTATTTTTGCCCGTTGTATTTTTTTACTTTTTCAAATCGATTAGAAATAAGGAGTTCATAATATGGGGAATATTAGGATTTTCGATTGTGTTGTGGCTGTCCACTTCTTATTTAATCAGGTATGCACATTATGTCCCCTTGTTAATTGTGTTGGCTGCGTATTTTTGTTTTTCTCTTCTCCAACCATTCAATGGAAAGCACCCATTGATAAAACGAGGCATATTTTTTTTATTTATTTATATCATGTTTGGGCCCGGTTACTCAAACATCAGGCAGACCTTTGGCAATGTAAATGTTAAGGTACCCGTTACCGAAGTCGACATGGCTAATTTTGCAATGTATGGGAAGCCAGAGTTGATTCATGCAATAAATAAAATACAACTTGATGGCTTGAATAAAGGAGATACTGTATATGCGCTCAACTTGACCCAATATAAATACTACTTCATGAAACAAGGGTATCGCGTAGTAGGCGATGTGATAAACAAATGGCGTTTCAGTGATTTTGAAGCAGCTCTAACGAACAAATATCTTGTTTCATTTTTGACACAATGCGGGGCAAAAGCTGTTTTTGCAGACAAAGGATACCTGCGTACCGGCACCGACCATAATCTTGAAAACAAGTGGAATAATTTTGTTTCCGGCACTAAAATTCGAAAAGTAATTGAACACGACACCTTTTGGATAGTTTTACTTTAGCTTTTTAAAGCCAATCGACTAAGCGTGCTTTTGTAATCAGAAAGGGTTACTCCAATTTTTTCTTGGTCGTTTATTGTTTCAACTTTTTTCATGTTTTTCAAACCAAGAAGATTTTCGTTTGAAATGCCTTTCATGAATCCTAAAAAGCCGAGCAGCCTAATCAGGAAATTCATCAAAGAATAAGGTACAGGAACGAATATCGCTTTAATTTTTTTTATTTCGCATAAAGTTTTATAAAAACCAATATAGCTCACCGGATCATTCTCGGCCAGGGTGTAGATTCCATCCAAATCTTTTTCAATTATTTTTTCGATGACCACGACTAGCTCATGCACACAAATGGTTTGAAGTGGCTGTT
>JADLGT010000346.1 GCA_020849195.1 Bacteroidia bacterium | reverse complement strand
GACGGAGATATTAACTCAAGTGTTTATTACGGATCCGGAGAAGATGCTTTAACCAGTCCCGGTCAAAATAAACTGATGTATGAGTACGGAGTTTATTCAATGATTAACGATAAGGCCCGTGTGTTTAAAGGAGGCAACTGGCACGATCGGGCCTACTGGATGGGACCGGGTACACGTCGCTTCCTCGACCAACGTCAAACAGCTCCATGGTTGGGCTTCCGTTGTTGCATGACAAGGGTTGGTAGCCCTGTTGGGATGTAAAATTTTAAATCAAACTTTGCCAAAGCCCCAAGTTAAAGCTAACTTGGGGCTTTGATTTTTTATACCAATATTTACTCTCGCTGTACAACTTACAATGATTTAGGCTAAACATGTTTACACAAATAGCACTTTTATATAAAATATTCGAAAACCATCCTGTTGTATGTACCGATACGCGCATTATTAAAAAAGGCGCAATTTTTTTTGCACTAAAAGGGGCGAACTTTAACGGTAATACTTTCGCCGAATCTGCAGTTCAAAAAGGCTGTGCTTATGCTGTTGTTGATGAGGAAGAATATGTAAAGGGTAAAAATTTTTTATTTGTTCCCAATGTACTCGAAGCATTACAAGCACTCGCCAATTATCACCGGCGAATGTTCAATATTCCCTTTATAGCCATAACAGGCAGTAATGGTAAAACAACGACTAAAGAATTAATAACGCTTGCACTATCAAAAAAATACAATGTTCTATCAACTAAAGGTAATCTGAACAACCACATAGGTGTTCCATTAACTCTGCTATCGCTTACAAAGGATCATGAAATGGCTGTAATTGAAATGGGCGCAAATCATGTGGGCGAAATAGCTGCACTGTGTTTAATTGCAGAGCCCGATTACGGGATTATTACAAATATAGGCAGGGCACACTTGGAAGGCTTTGGCGGGCCCGATGGTGTAAAAAAAGCTAAGGGGGAATTGTATGAATATATAAAAAAGAAAAACGGATTATTGTTTATTAATGCGGAAGACGAAGTGTTATTAAAAATGTCTGAAGGAATACGTGTTTCATCGTATGGTACCACTAATCAGGTTGACATACAAGGCACGTTAATTAAAGCAGACCCATTTGTAAAAATGCGCTGGAAAAGAAAAGAAAGTCTTACGCCATTAATAGACCGCGATGCTGTGAATACGCAACTGGCAGGACGATATAATTTCGACAATTTGCTTGCCGCTGTGGCGCTTGCAGCACACTTTGGTGTGGATGAACATAAAATAAACGAAGCACTCGAAAGCTATGCCCCTACAAACAGTCGTTCGCAATTAATTGAGAAAGGAAACAATAAGATATTGTTGGATGCCTACAATGCCAACCCTACAAGTATGAAAGCAGCCATTGATAATTTTGCAGACTTGAAGTGGGAAAATAAAGTTTTGATTTTGGGCGAAATGCTTGAGCTGGGAGCCGATTGTTCACAGGAACATCAAGCAGTAGTAAACCTTGTAAAAGAAAAAAAATTCTCAAAGATTTTTCTTGTCGGAAAAAATTTTAAGGGACTTGCAAATACTGATGGAGCCCAATTGTTTGATACGGTCGATTCTTTAGTTGAATTTTTGAAAAAAAATCCCATTACCGGTTCCGCACTGCTTATAAAAGGCTCACGGGGCGTAAAGTTGGAGAAAGTAGTGGATGTATTATAAAAAACTTATGAAACACCCATGATACCTATGGTATCGCAAACACAAATGAATATCATGGGTGTTCCCTGTCTGCGACAGGCAGGCATCCAACAAACAGAAAATGAAAGATATATGCGGATGAAATATATTCTGTTTTCATTTTTTTCCCTTTTGGCATCAGCTTGTTATTCGCAAGACAATACTAAGGCAACTCCCGCCGACTCTATCAATGCCGTAACACACATTAATCCTAACCTATTCACTTTTGGGGTACATGTATTTAAGCGAGTAGAAAATAAATCGGGTAAGAAAATGTACAAGTTGGGTTTAAAGTCAGATAAACTTTACATTGTAGATGCTAAAGGGAATGTGCAGCCGCTATTATTTTTAAACTGTAATCTTATTATTCCTGTGAGTGGCGGTAATGCGGTAAAAAAAATCCAGAATAGGAAACTGAATAATGTGGCGAAAGAAATTTTAACGCAGGCTTTTCCGGGTGTTAAATTTACTTTCGAAAATATTATAGTTACAGATGGGTCGGGAAAACAAATGAGTGGACTTGTAGAGCCTTTGCAAATGGTTAAAATAAAATAGCGTTGAACTTTTGAGTTGCTAAACTAAAGAGATAGATTTTAAGAATTGGCTGGTGTTAATCTGCCAACTCTTTTATCGGAGGCTAATGACAATTTTTTGTGAATTCGTTTGTTCAGAATACCATCATGACAGCGACAGCATTAAAAAGAACAGGCTGACATTTATCTTCCACTGCTCTTTGCTAAACAGCAGACCTCAATTCTTGCAATGATTAACATGTTTTTTAAAACGTCGACAAAAATACCAAGCCCGTTTCTCGTAAACACTATAGCAAAGAGCTAAACCAAGAGGTAGTTTTGTTTTAAGGAAAATGATATATTCGTTGATGAAATTTTTAATAGCAGGACTTGGAAATATCGGCGATGAATATATCGGCACAAGGCATAACATAGGTTTTACGGTGTTAGATACATTAGCTAATGCAGGAGGTATTTTTTTTTCACAAGACCGCCTGGCATTTAAGGCAGAATACAAATTCAAAGGAAAAATATTTATTCTTATCAAGCCCACCACATACATGAACTTGAGCGGGAAGGCGGTAAATTATTGGTTACAAACCGAAAAAATTCCGATTGAACATTTGTTAGTAGTTACTGACGATATAGCATTACCTTTCGGAAAACTTCGCCTCAAAGCTTCGGGTAGTGATGGCGGACATAATGGGTTAAAAAGCATTCAGGAAGTACTCCATACAACAAATTATCCTCGCCTGAGATTTGGAATTGGGAACGATTTTCCAAAAGGCCGGCAGTCGGAATATGTGTTAGGAAAATGGACGAGTGATGAGCAAAAATATTTACAACTCCGATCCGACCTTGCGGCGGACCTAATTAAAAGCTTTGGCACCATAGGGATTGACCGCTCCATGAATGAATTTAACAACAAATAACTAGTATGCGCAGTTTACTTTTGGCATTTTCTTTCCTTTTCTTTTCTTTTCAATGTGTTGCACAATTTGAATCATTAAATGCAATTGGCGTGGGTATAAATGTGCCGGCAATAACCGCCATACGCGATATAGCTCCTTTCCCTTCATTTCAAATTGACTATAAACATGAGTTTTATTTTGGCACACGGAACCCTTCTGTCGATAAATCTATTGAGACTCGTTTTGGAATTAGTGCACTCAATTTTCCTTCTACATGGCTGTATATGGGTAACATAGGTGTGCAACGTAGCCTTGTTGAAACCTATTTTCTTCACGCTGTCGGTATTGATTTTATTGGATTTATGTTTGAAGCGCCCCGTGTGTTTGGCGATAAAATATTTAAAATAGTAGGAACAGGAAAAGGGAAAGGAGTTGGCGCAGGTGTTTTTTATAAGTTTGGATACAGCCTCAGTAAAAATATTTCAGCAACCGCCGAAGTGGGTGCAATGTTTGCATACGATTATTATGCGGTTTCTTACGGAGGTCCCACAATGTGGAGTGGGGGCTATTCGCCAAATGTCGCACTATATCGCGCTAATGTTTCACTTAATTATCATTTTTAGTATTTTCACATCACTGTATTTTTATGAAGAAAATTTTTTCCCTTAAATTGCTTCTTACTTGCCTCTTCCCCACATTCTCTCAAACAATTATTTTACAAGAAGATTTTACTGCTTATCAGGCAAATGCCCAAACTGCGCCTGCGGGGTGGGAGTTCAGTACGCATGGAAACTATACTTCATCCACATATTCGGGGAGCAGCGGACCTAATTCATTTAAGTTTGGCGGAACCAATACAACAATCAATACACCGTATTTTACTCCCGGTATTGACTCAGTAAGTTTTTGGATTAAAGGAAGTGCAACTGATAGCATTAGCAAACTTATTGTACTTGAAAGCTCCGACAGTTTAACTTGGGATACACTTGCAAAAATTTGTCCGTTGCCTACCTCAACTGCAAAAGGGAAACAGCATTTTTCGGTTAAATCAAGTTCGTCGCATTTACGTTTTTTGTACATTAAATCAGCAGGAAATCTTGCATTCGATGATTTCAGATTAACGAAAAATTTATCGACAGGTTTATCGACTTATAACGACAACCATTTGTTTTTTATTTACCCGAATCCCTCTGTTGACGGGCTGTTCTCTATATATTTTACGCCAAAATTATTACCTGCCGTAATAACAATTTACAATTCTTTGGGCGAATTGGTTTACAAATTTTCTGCCGTCCATATCTCCGAAAACATTAATCTGCAAAGTGTGCAACCCGGAATTTATTTTCTACGCATGTTGCAAAATGGGATGATTGATACAAAAACAATTTTTATTACGAGATAAAAATCTCGGCTAATGCAAATTTTTCAGCGCATTTTTCAAGCTCACTTTTTTTTCTACTACAGTTGATAGCGTAGCAATAGGTATTCTGTCCTGCTGCATAGTGTCGCGGTAACGTATGGTAACACAGTTGTCGGTTAGGGTATCATGGTCAACAGTAACGCAAAACGGAGTTCCTATTGCGTCCTGGCGGCGATAACGTTTACCAATACTGTCCTTTTCGTCGTACTGGCAGTAATGCTCAAACCTAAGCGAATCCAAAATTTCACGTGCTTTTTCGGGCAGACCATCTTTTTTTACCAGTGGCAGTACAGCTACTTTTACAGGCGATAGAAAGGGCGGAATCTGTAGCACGTCGCGTATAGTTCCATCGCTTAATGATTCATTTTTATATGCGTGCGAAAGTACGGCAAGGAACATACGGTCGAGTCCGATAGATGTTTCAATAACATAAGGTACATAACTTTTATTTTCTTCAACATCAAAATATTGTAATTTTTTTCCTGAATACTGTTCGTGATTTTTTAAATCGAAATCGGTACGGGAATGTATTCCTTCTAATTCTTTAAAACCAAACGGAAATTCAAACTCTATGTCGCAGGCTGCATTAGCGTAGTGCGCCAGTTTGATGTGATTGTGAAAACGATATTTATTTTGTGAAAATCCCATTGAATTGTGCCATTTCATTCGAGCTTCTTTCCAGTAATTATACCATTCCATCTCTGTTCCCGGTTTAATAAAAAATTGCATTTCCATCTGTTCAAATTCACGCATTCTGAAAATAAACTGCCGGGCAACAATTTCGTTGCGAAATGCTTTCCCTGTTTGTGCAATACCGAAGGGTATTTTCATACGACCGGTTTTTTGCACATTCAAAAAATTTACAAAAATTCCTTGTGCTGTTTCGGGGCGCAGATATATCGTTCCGGCATCATCAGCTACAGAACCCATTTGCGTGCTAAACATAAGATTAAACTGTCTTACCTCTGTCCAGTTGCGCGAACCGCTTACCGGACAAACAATTTCACAATCTTCTATAATTTGTTTCACTTCAGCCAAATGGTTTTTTTCCAAGGCAGTTTTATAACGTATGTTTATTTCTTCGACTTTTTTTACATATTCCAATACTCGTGGATTAGTAGTGCGAAACATTTTTTCGTCAAAATTTTCGCCAAAACGCTTGACCGCCTTTTCAACTTCTTTCTCAATTTTAGTTTCAATTTTAGCTATATAATCTTCAATGAGCACATCGGCACGGTAACGTTTTTTACTGTCTTTATTGTCAATTAACGGATCGCTAAACGCATCAACGTGCCCCGAAGCTTTCCACGTAGTGGGGTGCATGAAAATGGCAGCATCAATACCCACAATATTTTCATGCAGTTGAGTCATGGCTTTCCACCAATACTCGCGTATATTTTTTTTGAGCTCAACACCTAACTGTCCATAATCATATACTGCACCCAGTCCGTCATAAATTTCGCTCGACGGAAAAACAAAACCGTATTCTTTGGCATGCGACACTATATTTTTGAATGCGTCTTCGCTGTTAATGATAGTTTGTTTGTGTGTATTGGTTTGTGCTGTCATAAAAAAAATAAAGAGTTATAAATTTTTCGATGTATTTCACGAGGACGAAAGGTAATCACATCTCGTACACAGAATTAATGACGTTTCCGTACCGTACGTTGCTCGATACGCTTTTCGTAATTTTTTCCCTGAAAAATACGCTGAACAAAAATACCCGGGGTATGAATAAAATTAGGATCGAGCTGATCAGACTCGACCAATTCTTCTACTTCGGCAATTGTTATTTTACCTGCCATTGCCATCATGGGATTAAAATTTCGTGCAGTGTCTTTGTAAATTAAATTTCCATATTTGTCGCCCTTCCAAGCTTTCACAATAGAAAAATCGGCGCGCAACCAATGTTCCATCAAATATGTTTTTCCATTAAACTCACGTTTTTCTTTTCCGGCAGCTACTTCGGTGCCATAACCGGCCGGCGTATAAAATGCAGGTATTCCGGCTCCTCCGGCTCTACACCGTTCGGCTAATGTACCTTGCGGAATCAGTTCAACTTCCATTTCGCCGCTCAACATCAATCGCTCAAACTCTTCGTTTTCGCCCACGTACGAAGAAATCATTTTTTTTATTTGGCGGCCCTTTAACAAAAGCCCCAAACCAAAATCATCAACGCCTGCATTATTCGAAATACAAGTTAATCCTTTAACACCTTTTAGTACCAAGGCCGAAATACAATTTTCGGGTATTCCGCATAAGCCAAACCCTCCCAACATAAGTGTCATATTATCCTTTATGTCTTTGATGGCCTCATCGGGACCGGCTACAATCTTGTTCATTGCTCTACGAATTATAAATAAAAACGAAGGTACAAATTACAAACAGTAATACTACTGCTTTATCTGTTTTTGTGAGTGCGCCGCTAATTAAGGTTACCTAAACAGCCAGTCTTCGGGATCCAATTTAGTTTGCCCTTTCCATATTTCAATATGGAGCTCGGTTTTACTATCTTCTTCATCGAGTAAAATAGATCCGATGTTTTGTTTGGTTGTTATTTTATCGCCTGCTTTTACATATACCTCGTTAAGATTGGCGTAAACACTCAGGTATTCGCCATGGCGGATGATAATTACTTTGCCCGACTGCGGAATGTTTACCACACCGGTAACTTCTCCGTCGAAAACAGCGCGAGCCAATGCACCTTTAGAGGTAGCAATATCAACGCCATTATTATTAATAGTAATATCGGGCATGGTTGGATGAGGATGAGAGCCAAACCGATCAATAATTACACCTTGTATAACAGGCCACGGAAGTTTTCCTCTGTTTTTTGAGAATGAGCTGGAAAGTTGTTGTGCTTCGGGGGTGAGCACAAGGCGTGTTGCAGGCTTACTTTTGTCGGCATTTGCTTTTTCAATTTCCTCGCGAATAATTTTCATGATGGCTTGCTGAAGTTTCTCGGCATCTTTTTTCTTTTTTACTAATGTACCTTTCAATTGTTTTTCTTTACTCTGTAAATCATTCAGAATAACTTCTTTTTCTGATTTTTCTTTGGTAAGCGTTTCCTTTTCGAACTCTTGAGTGCCCAACAATTCTCTTTTTTCAGTTTTACGCATTTCTAATTCTTGTAGCTTATCATTTAATTCTTTTTGTTTCAACTCAATAAGTTCGGCTTGATGGCGCCTGTACTCGTTGTATTGCTGTAGATATTTTAAACGTATATAAGCCTGATTAAAATTAACAGAGGCAAAAACAAACATCAATCTGCTATATTCGTCGCGATTTCGGTAGGCGCTATATATCATGCGCGCGTAATCATCTTTCAACTTTTTAAGATCTGTCTGAAGATTTAAAATATTTTTATTCGTTTCGGCTATTTGGCGGTTAAGTATATATATCTGCCCGTTAATGGTAGCGATGAGTTCCTGCCTGTCGGCGAGTTTTTTGTTAAGAGTTAAAAGCTGATTGAGCGAAAGTTTTTTACTTTTTTTGGTTTCTATAAGCAGTTGATTGGTGTACTCAATGTCTTGCTGAAGTTTTTTCTTTTTTTCTTCGAGAGCAGATTTGCTTTGCTTTTGGGCCTGCAACCTAATAACGGGGCATAGGCAAAACATTAGCGCAAGCAGAATGGCAAATGCGTATGCAAACTTATTTTTCTTTATAAATAATGCGTTCATATTTTGAGGGAATGCTAAAAGGAAATGCTTGAGGAGTATTACTATTTATTTTAGAATACTCCAGTTTAATATCAATATTTTTTTGAGCCTTAATTGAATAATGAATTGTATTAGGAAACAACATGGAATCAACTTCGGCAAACTTGTCGAACTCGGCATTAAATGTGCGGTTTTGATTAAAGTCGTTGAATAAAATCCGTTCGATTTTAAAATTAACGGGGTTAAGCCATATACTTTGCGCAGGGTCTCGTAGCTCTTTATTTTTTTCCATTACCTTGCGCAGCTTGCGTTTTCGGATTGTACTCAGCAAGTATCGACCATTGTTGGAGAGAGAGTGCATACGTTCTTCATCCTCGTAAAATTCAACGCTATTACCTACTAATAACGATTGCAGCATTTCATAATCAATTTCGGTATTTAACAATTTATGGATATAATTAAAATCGCCTACGAAATACTGCGAATGTAATCTGTCAATAAACCGTACCGAATCTTTTGTAATAATAACCCTCGCCGCCTCCATCCCGATTAACGGAACCGTAATAGACATCCACAATACGCTGTCTTTGCGCCCACGGAAAGTTACGTTGAACGAAGTTTGAGAACTATCAACTATTACATCCGTCGAAAACTTTCCATTGATCCATTCAAATTTAAATTCATTTTTTTTAAGAAGTACTTCCAACTCTTTAGCTGTTTTTTTTGTAACGTGTTGGGGTGGGGCAGTAGAAATTAATTTCTTTGTTTTACACGAACTAAGCAAACTGAAAAGGGCAAGAAGGCAAACTAAGAAGAAGAGAAATGAGCGAGGAGTTTTTTTTTCTGTTACGTGCAAATTATTCATATAGCTTTTTGTCGGCTATTTTTTTGTCAATAAGTTCCGAGGCGCCTCCTTTTTGTTTGGCATTATTCCAATATTCAATTGCTTTTTCTTGTTCGCCAAGTTTGTATAAAATATCGCCGAAATGTTCTAAAATTACTCCGTTCCCTGAAGCTCCATTGTCGAGTGCCTTTTTTATCCATTTTTTTGCTTCTTCGTAATTTCCGGTTTGGTAAAGTATCCAGCCGTAGGTATCAAGAAACGAATTGTTATTGGGTTCGGCATCTACTGTTTTTTTCGACATTTCTTCCGCATGGGTTAATTTTTCTTTACGCAGCGATAAATAATATGCGTAATTATTCAGTACGTAGGTGTTTTTTGCATCTAATTCAAGCGCTTTTTCATAAGCCTCGTCCGATGCCGAATAATCTTTTATTTGATGGCTGGCATCGCCTATACTGGCATAAAATTGAGTAAGCAAGGGAGGATTTTCTATCACGTATTCTTTCCCTTCCTTCAGTACATCCACAGCTTTTTTATATTCTTTCTTTTGTATGTTGGCAATGCCGTTAAAAAAATAACCGAGGGGCTGAGCAGGAAATAATTCTATCGTTTGTTTGCTGTCGAACAACATTGCATCGTAATCGCCAAGCTCAGAATCGATAAGCAATACCTGACTCCAAATGGGGTAGCGTGTTTTATCCCTGGCATTAGCCTTTTGATAAGCGTCGCGGGCTTCGGATAGTTTTTTGTCGCGGTACAAAAAATCGCCATACATGGAATAGGACTTGGCTTCATCCGGATGTGATTCGATCATTAAATTACATAGTTGGTAAGCATCGGTTCTTAATGACGGCTTGTTTTCGGAAAGCGCGTAGTAGCTAAGCAGTATTTTCATTTTAGTGTCAATGTCGAGGCGTGGATTTTTAAATGCCTGCTTGTATTCTTCAAGTCCCTTGCTGTCTTGCTTCTGTTCAAAATAAAATTTAGCCAATGACAAATGAACGAAGGGGTTGTCCGGATCTACTTTCAGCAAGTCGTTAAAGGCTTGCATTGCTTTTTCGTTTTGTCCGGCATTTTCGTAAATTTCTCCCAACATCCCATAGTACTTGGCTTCTTTGGGGCTCAATTGAATAAGTTTGTTTAACTCTTTTATCGCCTTATCGGTATTTTTAAGCTGAGAATAAATTTTAACTTTTTGCATACTTCCTTCTTCGTTCACACCTATTTTTTCTTCTATGCGATCGTACACTTTTATGGCTTCGTTCGGCTTGTTAGCCAACAAATAGGTTTCGGCTAATTCGAGGTACATATCCATCCTGTCGGGATTAATTCGAATGATGCGCTGATATACTTCAGCGACTTGGCTATATTGCTTTTTTGCCGTAAGACAATCGGCATACAACAGTTGATACCATATATTGTTTTGATCGAGGTTTGCCGCTTTTGCACTCAGTTCGAGCGCCTTATCTTTGTTGCCGCCGTAATTATAAATTTTCGCTAATTCGTATATGGGCGCAGCATTCGTTGGGTCTTTTGCAATACACTGCAAAAATAAACCGGAAGCTACTTCGTAGTTGCCTAGCATCTGTTCTTTGTTAGCATTAAAAAACAGGTAGTCGAAATCGAGACGCTCTTTTTCGCTGAGATTTTTACCCGCAACATTTGTTGAAGAGGTAGTTGATCCGGACGTAGCTTTTGTAGTGGTTTTACACGAAGTGGAAAAAATTAAAACCCAACTCAGTATATATATATAGGCAATTCTCATTATTTGTAATTTATTCTATTTTAACTATAAATGGTGGTGTAATCGCCAATGCTTGCGTCGTTGCTTTTTCCATAAAACTCAACAAAGTTTCCCACCATGGAATTATTTAGTTCGGCTTTAATTATTTTAGTGTTTGTTTGAATAATAGAATTTTTTATTTTCGAATTTTCTATAATGCAATTATCGCCAACCGAAGCGAAAGGTCCCACCTCAGAATTTACAATCTTTACATTTTCGCCTATAAAACAAGGCTCAATTATTTTACTGTTTTGCACACTGTGTGTTTTTGAAACCAACTCTTTATTTCCTTTGTTGAACTCGAGCACGCGTTGGTTGGTATAAACAGTTGCATTTTTATTACCGCAATCGAGCCACTCTGTTACCCGGCCCGGCGCAAATTTTATGCCCTTTTGTTTCATGTTTTCCAAGGCATTGGTAAGTTGATACTCTCCTTTTTCTTTAATGTTATTATCGATTAGGTATTGTAATTCTTTCTTCAAATTTTCGCCGTCTTTAAAATAATAAATTCCAATTATAGCAAGGTCGGAAACAAATTGCTGCGGCTTTTCAATAAAGTCGGTGATATAGTTTTCGCTGTTCAGCTTTACAACTCCAAAAGGGCGCGGGTCGTCAACTTTTTGCACCCAAATAATACCTTCTTTAGATGAGTCGAGCTTAAAGTCGGCTTTAAACAATGTGTCTGCAAATGCTACTACAACTTTTCCGGCGAGAGCGCTTTGGGCGCACAATATGGCATGGGCTGTTCCCAAGGCTTCATCCTGATAATGAATAGTTCCTTTGGCTCCTAATTTTTCGGCAACTTTAATTAAACGATTTTCTGTTTCTTTACCAAAGTGGCCAACTACGTACGCAATTTCATCCACCTTTTCATCGCATACATTAGTAATATCTTCTACTATGCGCTGCACCATTGGTTTTCCTGCTATTGGTATTAATGGCTTTGGTATGGTAAGTGTGTGTGGCCTCATGCGTTTACCCATGCCGGCCATTGGGATGATGATTTTCATCTGTATATATTTTAGTTAAGCATTGATATTCAATTTTTAAATAACAGGTTAAGAGCGTAAATTTTCATCTTCGTACTCCCACACACAAT
>JADLGT010000345.1 GCA_020849195.1 Bacteroidia bacterium | reverse complement strand
GCCCCACCTGCCTGCGCATGGTGGCCAAGCACTACGGTAAAAATTACAGCCTACACGATTTACGGCAATTAACCAACACCACCCGCGCCGGAAGCAGTTTATTTGGTATAAGTGAAGCCTCCGAAAAAATTGGGTTGAGAAAATTACGAAAGCTCTTTGGAAAATTTTTTGAAAAAATATAGAAGGGAAACAGAGGACTACTATCGACTCTCAATGTACAAAGTATCCGGACAAATATCCAAGCCATTACTCCATACAACAGTACCACATTTTTCTGTAGCTGTATTAAATAATTGAAAGTCTTTTAACTCTGAAAAAGCTCCAAGGTTCAGATAGGGTTTAAGATCGAATATTTTTCTTTCTTCGTTATTAAAAATAACTTCCAACAAATAGTCTGCCTTAGGTACAATTGACTTTACACGAGGATTCATTTTGATTATCTCAATGGTTCTATATTAAAGAGTCGTTGGCCACTCGCCGCCAATTGCCGGTTACATGTTATGGGCAGGTTTTCTATTCGTCTTTCGACTCCTACTTTCCGACACGCTTAGGATTGTTTTTTTCTTTCAATGCAGCCTTTGCGTTTAAGGGAGTTACTACTTTTTTACCTGTCTTTGTTTCTAATGCTTTTCTTGCATCACCCGCAATTTTTCCTCCTTGCCGGGCAACTTTTTTACTTTCCTCAAAGTTTTCAGGATTTGTTGCTTGTGAAATGTCCTTGACAGAGGCCTCCGCAAGCATATTCAAGATCAGTTCGGTATTTGTCATATTGTCCCGAAGGTTTTCCTTTTTCAATCCTTTGAGAATTTTATAGGCTTTGGTTGTGTTCCCCGACCATGCTTTTGTAATAATGTCCGTCAGCGTAGCAAACTGCACCCCCTTTTTTAGTCCTCGTTTTTCCCATTCGTCTGTAAGTTCTTTGCGAATTTCAATACTTTTGAGACGTTGGTTAATCCAGCTTTCCGAATATCCCAATTTCAGATATTGATCCAAAGCCCTGTCAATGGTAATTTCCGGGTCTTGCATTTCGTCCAAACGTTCCGATGCTAACTGTGCTAACCACAACTTAAACGGTTCTGCTTTTGGTGACGGTATTGATTGAATGAGCCTGAAAATTTGCTCGGTATCGGCAACATCCGTTTTATAAAACTTGCCGTCTGATGATTGCATTTTCAGTTGTCCGATTTTTTCGGACAAGTCACTTCCTTCTTTTTTTAGTTTGGTTTTTAGGTCATTCCAGTATTTTCTTGGACGATCTGTCCCTGTCAGCACTTCAATTACATCAATAACAGAAATATACCAAAGTTCTTTCCCCTCGTTCCAATGCGTGCGAACCCGCTTATTGTCAAATATTTTTATGGCATTTGCTTTTGTCATCTTACTTATATAACTACACCACAAGGTTTTTGTCAGTGCCGGGCCTTACTTCATCTGCCTTAAACGCTCCTCCAAATTTTTAATGCGCAAATCTTTTTCTGCAAGCAAATCGTTTTTGCTGTTTAATAGCTTTTCGTAAAGCTCTTTAATTTCAGAATTATCATTTACAACATTTGCTATGTTTTTTATTTGGCTGTTGTTATTTGTTGTACTAAAATAATTAGAATCATTTACTTGAGTTAGCTCTTGCACCGGAACTTTAAATATTTCAGCTAATTTGGGTAGGATGTCAACCTTAATAGCCACCTCATCATTTTCTAATTTATTATACCATACGCGCGAAACACCCAATTTTTTGGCGACAAAATCTTGTGTCAGCTTTTTTTGTTGGCGTATTTTTTTTACATTACTGTTAATTGTCTGCATAGCTTAAAAATTTTAGTATGTAACATTATGAATACAAATGTAAATATATTATTGCAAAATAGTAAATAAATGTAAACTATTGTTATTGTTGTAGTATTTACCTTTGTCATAATGCCATAAGGCAGTAACTAAAAATTTTAAAAATGAAAGCTAAAAAATTAAAGTTAGAAAAAGAAGAGACAAAATTAATTTCTCAAATTTTTGGATCAACAGCTTTATCAAAAGCAAAATCTTTGATAATTCAAGGTGGTGTTGCGGGATATAATCCAAGCCTATCTTCAGGTAACCCGTCGGGTGGATCGACAAGTTATATCGGAGATCTTATTCTAAACTAAAAATTAATGGGAGCAATTAAGTTTAAAAAATTGTTTCAAGGAGAATGGACTTTGGAGAATCGGATGATTCTCCATAAGTCTATTCCAATTGGTATTTTAAATCCTACTTGTTTGGTTTGTGAAGATAGAAAAGGGAATATGCTTATTATGGGAAAAAACGGACTATATAAATTACCGCATAAATCAAGCGGTGAAAATGTATTAATTCCCATAATCGCTTCAAAATCTCTTATACTAGGTAGTTCTACAGATGTTATTAAAGTAGCCGAACTTTTGAATAATCCTGATTTAAGCAGAACATATTCTTACATCTGTTGCATTGCCAAGAACTGCGCAGAGGTTATTAGGTTTTTTGATATTCTTAAAAGGTCGACTATTTGTTATTTAGGTTGTGGTGGAATAGGTTCGCTATCTGCCGTTATGATGGCTGGTATAGGCGTAAAAAAAATAAAAATCATTGAATTTGATGTAATTGAGAAGAGTAATCTTAATAGACAGATTTTTTTCAAAAGAACGGATATTGGCAAATTAAAAGCCGATGTTATAAAAAAAGTTATTAATGATAGATTTGATAATGTTGAGGTAGAAATTTTTAAATCAAAAATTAATAAGCAAAATATTAAATCTTTTTTGTACGGATGTGAAGCGGGTGTCATTACGGCAGACGATCCCATAGGGATTAATATTGATGCACAAATGTATGCTGACAAGCTAAATATACCACTAGTAAATTGCGGATATAGTTCTAATCTATCAAAAATTTACCTTTCCCCAGACTTTCGTAAGAAAAAAAGAGAGTACAAATTTTTTCGATCTCCTGAAAGCATTATGCCTAGCTTTGGCCCAACCAATGCTGAAATAGCTGGTTTAGCTACGTCCATTTTATTTCAGGTAATTATTGGAAAATTTGATTTTAAAAAAAATAAATTAGGTATTGTTTGGGACAATACGGTGTTTCCAAGGGTATACATAAATTAAATTTTAATGAAACAAGACAAATGTATTTTTTGCAAAATAATTAATGGAGAAGTTTTTTCGAGAAAAATTTGGGAAGATGAAAATCATTTAGCTGTTCTAACGCCATTTCCTAACACACCAGGTTTTACGGTTATTTTTTCAAAAAAACATTATTCAAGTAATGTATTTTCTTTGCCCGAAAATATATGTGTAGATTTTATGAGGGCTGCAAGAACTGTAGCACAACTTCTTGATAAATCATTAGGTTGCAAAAGAACCGGAATGATAGTTGAAGGAATGGCCATTGATCATGCCCATATAAAATTAGTTCCAATGCATGGGATACCCGAAGGTCCAT
>JADLGT010000344.1 GCA_020849195.1 Bacteroidia bacterium | reverse complement strand
TGCTTGTTGAAGATAGTCTTGCTTGTCCACGCTATTCGGGAATTACAATAAGCGGCGTTAAAGTAAAAGAGTCTCCCGATTGGCTAAAAAATAAATTAAAGTCGATTGGCATGAGCCCTATCAACAATGTGGTTGACATTACCAATTTTGTGCTGCACGAAATTGGCCAGCCCTTACATGCTTTTGACGTTTCTAAAATTACCGGACAAAAAATAATTGTAAAAAAACTGCCCGACAAAACTAAATTTAAAACATTAGATGGACTTGACCGAGCGTTGAGTAACGAGGATTTAATGATTTGTAATGTTGCCGATGGGATGTGTATAGCGGGAGTTTACGGCGGCCTTGATTCGGGGATCAACGAAAAAACAACCGATATTTTTTTATAAAGCGCGTATTTTGATTCTGTTCACATACGCAAAACATCAAAACGACACGGATTGAAAACCGATGCTTCATTCCGCTTTGAGCGGGGAACCGATCCGAATATAACAGTGTATGCACTTAAACGAGCAGCAACTTTAATAAAAGAAATTGCCGGCGGAGAAATTTCATCCGAAATAGTTGACGTTTATCCCAATAAAATAAATCCATTTAAAGTGGGCTTATCGTATAAAAATTGTACCGACTTTATCGGAAAAGAAATTGATAAAAAAATAATAAAAAATATTTTACAATCGCTTGGTATTGAAATTTTGAGCGAAGGAGCCGACGCTTTACTGCTTTCTGTACCACCATTCAAGGTTGATGTAACACGCGAAGTAGATGTGATAGAGGAAATTCTACGAATATATGGCTATAACAATATTGAAATTCCTTCTGCTGTACGCGCATCGCTGTCGTATTCTATAAAACCCAATGCCGAACAAGTTCGCGAACAAATTTCGGATTTGCTTAGCAGTAATGGCTTTAACGAAATTCTTACGAACTCATTAACTAAATCCGATTATTATAAAAATTTATCTTTCCCTGAACAAGTTAGCTTGCTCAACCCGCTTAGCTCCGATTTGAATAGTATGCGCCAAACATTATTGTTCGGCGGGCTTGAGGCGATACTGTACAATATAAACCGAAAGAATAACGACTTAAAATTTTATGAATTTGGTAAAACCTATTTAAAAACAAGTTCGGGAAAATACTTTGAGAATAATCATTTAGCACTTTTTGTAACCGGACGTAAAGAAACCGAAAGCTGGAACAGTAAATACGCCAATGTTTCTTTTTATTCTATAAAAGGATACGTGCAAGCCATACTGACACGTTTAGGGATTGAAAACATTACGTTCGAAAACTCAACAAGTGAAATGCTTTCAGAAAATATGATTGCTCGTTCATCCAAAAAAGATGTTGTAAGTTTTGGGAAGGTAATGATTGCTACGTTAAAAAAATTCGATTTAAAACAAGATGTATTTTATGCCGAATTTTATTGGGATAATATACTTGAGTTGATCAAGAAACAAAAATTTAAGTATAAAGAAATTCCACGCTATCCGTCGGTGCGTCGCGATCTTGCATTGCTAATCGACAAAACGGTAGCATTTGCAGAGTTAGAAAAAATTGCTTTTCAAACAGAGCGCCAGCTTCTGAAAGATGTCGCTATTTTTGATGTGTACGAAGGCGATAAACTTGCGGCAGAAAAAAAATCGTATGCCATTAGCTTTACCCTGCTTAACGAAAATGAAACGCTTACCGATAAGCAGATAGATAAAATAATGGAAAAACTAATGAACGCATATACCGAAAAGGCTGGTGCGGTAATTAGATAGTTATAAGTAATAGGGCGAACAGACATTCAGGAAGGCTAAAATGATTCACAATAAAATATTCTCTTTTTTACTCTTGACCTTCTTAACGATGTGTTCATTTGGCCAGAGACTTATAATTACTCCTGGTGTAGGTGTTAAAGGACTTATCGAAATTGGAAAGACGGTAAAAGAAAACGAGAAAACAATTGGTAAGGGAAAAAGAAAGAAAGAAAGAAAAAATTAATCATGAATGTATAAAGAATCTTCCACCAGAATATTCAATTGTTTATGACAATTATGGAATAATAGCATTTATAAACCGCTATGACAGACGAAAGAAACAAGAAAAAAGAATTAACTGGATAACCTTCGACAAAGACTTTAATGGTAATCTTGACAACGGAATTATAATTGGCAAAACGACTCGAAAACAGATCTATGAAATTTACGGTAGTCAAGAGTATAATAACCCCAGTATTGAGTATAGCGCATTAGGCATTGGTTTCTTGTTTGACAATAGTAATGTACAAGGTAACGACAATGATCTGCTGATTGAAATTGAGGTATTTGAACCAAAAAAAAATTAAACATAACAGACAGCAACAAAAAACTGTGTGCGCCCTACTTACTTATAACAACGGGCTTGTGCGACAGTTCCAATTATTACTTGTGTGACTTACAAATGAGACAGTCGCAAGGTTGAATTGTAAAATGACGAACACCGACTGTTTTGCCATTCTTTTTATCTGCGACTTGAAAGATATTCTTAAACAAGATTTCTTCCCTGTTTTCAACATAACGCCTCAAAGCAAAAGAACATAAATCAGCAATCTGAACCATGTTGACAGCTTTTGAGTCCACAAAAAATGGAGTTTCTATTATGTTTTTTACACTCGTCCATAAAGTTCCTTTTTCTTGAAAATGACGCATCATTGCCCCCAACCGGTCAGCCATTGTTTGGTTGTTATCATGGACTATAATTCCACACTTTGAATCTGATGAAGTTTTTGTATAGATTTTAAGATATTGCTCAAACCGACTTATAAGTTGAATAAACGCTTCCTCATCTATTGACCGCTTTGCCCTTACTACATCAAAATGGACTT
>JADLGT010000343.1 GCA_020849195.1 Bacteroidia bacterium | reverse complement strand
CTTTAATAGGTAAGGTAATATGAACATACAAGACATAAAAAACAGATTTGGGATTATAGGCAACTCGGCATTACTCGACAGAGCCATTGATATTGCCATGCAGGTAGCGCCCACCGATTTAAGTGTGTGAATTACAGGCGAAAGTGGAACAGGAAAAGAAGTTTTCCCAAAAATCATTCATCATTTAAGTTCGCGTAAGCACGGACAATACATTGCTGTAAACTGCGGTGCAATACCGGAAGGCACAATAGATTCGGAATTATTTGGACACGAAAAAGGATCGTTTACCGGTGCTCACGAAGCCCGAAAAGGATATTTTGAAGTTGCCAATGGAGGCACTATTTTTTTAGATGAAGTGGCTGAGATGCCTTTGGCAACGCAGGCGCGGCTACTTAGAGTTTTAGAAACCGGCGAATTTATTAAGGTAGGCTCATCAAAGGTTCAGAAAACCGATGTACGGGTTATTGCCGCAACAAATGTTAATGTTCCTGTTGCAATTGAAAAGGGAAAGTTTAGGGAAGATTTATACTATCGTTTAAACACCGTTCCTATTCTTGTTCCACCGCTGCGCGAACGTAAGCAAGATATTCATTTGCTTTTCAGAAAATTTGCAGCCGACTTCGCCGCAAAATACCGTATGCCGGTTATAAAATTAAATGCCGATGCCGAAACATTGCTTACCAATTACTATTGGAATGGGAATGTGCGCCAGTTGAAAAACATTACAGAACAAATTTCGGTAATTGAAAAAACACGAGAAATTACGTCCGACACGCTTTTAAAATATTTCCCTCAGCAGGGCGCAAGTGGCGTGCCTATGGTAGTAAAGAATGATACCACGACCGAACTCAACGAAAGAGATATTTTATATAAGGTGCTGTTTGATATGAAAAAAGATTTAACTGATCTTAAAAAAATTGTTGTTGACCTTATTGAAAATGATAGTGGACTTGATCAGGATTTTCACCCTGAGAATGAGCCCTTAATAAAAAAATTATATCAGGATGTTGGTAGCCCGCAAACTACGGTGAGATTAGGTTACGGGAATAATAATTTTAAGAATGAACCGACAAACGGGGAAGAAATTCATGAACACGAAGTAGTGGAAGAACAACCGCTGTCATTGTTGGAACTTGAAGTTGACATGATTAAAAAAGCATTAGCTAAATATAAGGGAAAACGAAAGTCGGCTGCCAAAGAGCTCGGCATTTCGGAGCGTACATTGTACAGAAAAATAAATGAGCATAAATTGGATTTGTAAAGATGTACGAGATGTTGCAAGTGTGTAAAAAGAGAAATACCAATGAATTTTTTAAATAAAAGAATAGTACGCACAGCAATCTTTTTTTACCTGTTTATTTTCGGAATAATGGTTATATCCGGATGTAAAATAGGTTATTCACTTAACGGAGCCAGTATTCCGCCGGAAGCTAAAACGGTATCTATTTTATATTTTACAAATAATACAGCGCTTGCCCCACCCATGTTAAGCCAACAGTTTACCGAGGCAATGAAAGATATTTGTGCCACACAAACTAAATTAGCTTTGGTTAATAAAGGGGGCGATTTGAATTTTGAGGGCTATGTGTCGGAGTATCGGGCGGCCCCTTTGGCCATACAAACCAATGATCAGGCGGCATTAAACAGGTTAACTATTTCCGTACAAGTGAAATACACAAATAAATTTGATGAGAAAAAAAATTTTGAATCATCGTTCAGTCGCTTTGCCGACTTTAACAGCACTCAAAGCCTTGCAAGTGTTGAACAGGGTTTGATACAGCAAATAAATAAACAACTATCGGAAGATATTTTTAACAGGGCGTTTAACAATTGGTAAGCAATTTTTTAACTCGGCAGAAATTGAATAAACAACAATTTATATCGTATGTACAGCATCCCGAAACGCTTAATTCCGAAAGCAGTTTAATGCTTGACGGTTTGGTAAAAGAATATCCTTTTTTTCAGACTGCGCATTTGCTCTACGCCAAAAATCTTTTTAATCAAAATACCATTCAGTACAGCCGGCGACTTAAAATTGCTGCGGCATATTCTGCCGACAGAAAAATGTTGTATCAACTCATCAACAGAAATAAATCTGCAACAGCCAAAGTTGTAGAAAAAAAGCCGTCGCCTACAAAAAATAATCTTGAACCCATTGCGAATCCACCCGCTCCCGTTGAAGTAAAAACCAATTCCCTAATCGAAAATATTGAACAAAAAGTTGAACAAATACTTGAACAAAAAATTGAGAAATTAAATTCAAAAATTGAAGAAGCAGCACAAGTAATTGATAAAAGGTTAACGGAGATGGAACAGCTTAAAGAAACGAAAACAATTGTTTCTGAACTAAAGCCTCCAAAAGATATTCAGTTGGTTTACTCAATAGATAAAGAACTTGAAACAGCTTCGTCTCCTGCAAATGTGGAAAAGATAGGCGATTTAACCAAAGACGCTATAAGTAAGGCTATTGATGCAAGTGTGGATATGCAGATGTCGCATTTGATGTATGAAGAAAAACTAAAAAAGAAAAAACAAGAAGAAGCGAAAGCAGATAGAAATAAAACAATAGATAAAAATGCAGTTCAGCCATTTGCCGAATGGCTAAAGCGCACCAAACGATTTGAAACCGCTAAACAGGTTACGCGTCAGCAGGTAATAGCAATGATAGATGAATTTACCCGTAAACAAGAAACCGAGGGGGTGAGACCGAGAGTAGAATTCTTTTCGCCCGAAAATTTAGCTAAGAAAAGTGTAGAATTAGATGAAAGCATTATTACCGAAACTTTGGCAAAAATACTGGTAAAGCAAAAAGATTATAATAAAGCCATTAGAGCCTACGAAATGTTAAGTTTGAAATATCCGGAAAAAAGTGCTTTCTTTGCAGCCCAAATTGTTGAAATCAAAAAACTAAAATCAATATAAATAATGGGAACTTTTATTTCTATACTAATTATAATTGTAAGTGTACTATTAATTCTTGTAGTGCTAATTCAAAATTCAAAAGGAGGAGGTTTGTCTTCTACTTTTGCTTCATCCAATCAGGTGATGGGTGTTCGTAAAACTGCCGATTTTTTGGAAAAGGCAACATGGACTTTGGCCATTGCTTTACTTGCACTTTGTTTGGTGGCAACGCCTTACAGCAAAGGCGACAGCAACGACAAAGGCGGAGCAGAATCAGTAACCCGTAAAAAAGCAGAGAGTACAGTAAATACAGCACCCTCAGCCCCTGTAGCACCTCCCGTTGGCGCTCCGGTTGCTCCTAATACAGGCAATATGCCTACGACCCCCTCTCCTACTCCTGCACCTGCACCGGCTCCATCTCCCGAAACGAAGTAGTTATATACGGCTTCATTGCTTAAGTGTAATAGTCGAGGCTTCGTTTTGCAAAAGATTTTTTGTCAGCGTGCGTTTATATTTTCGTTTAACCGATGATTTGCAATTGAATTTGAAAAATCTCCCTAATGGTCATTAATGTTTACCTTACTTTTCACTTCATCGTATTCTTGCTGAGTTATTAATTGCCAGTGGACAGAATTACTGCTTAGCATATCCGAAATAAAATTACGGTCGGGCAAAATAGCTGCGGTAAATTTGTATAAAATATATCCCGATACTTCCTGTTTAATTTCTTCAAACGAATTGATTGAATTTATTTTGAAGTAACTTTTATTGTTTTTGTATTTACGAAATTGTGGAAAAATCATACGGCGTAGAATTAATCGGATGCAATAAAATAATCCTAAATTTAAAAAAAATGCCGATTGGCTATGCAATCATTTCTCGACCGTGTTGCCGAATACATTACCGGTAATTATACCAATAAACTAAGTGAGTTGTGTATTGTTTTTCCGAATCGAAGGGCAGGTTTGTTTTTTAAAACATCGCTTGCTCGCTTATCCGACAAGCCTTTTTGGGCTCCTGAAATTTATTCAATCGAAGATTTTATCGCAAAAATATCCGGCATAGAAATAATTGATCCTATTGCACAGCTATTTGAGTTATATGAAGCCTATAAAAATGTTGAGAAAGAAAAGGCGGAACCATTCGATACTTTTTCTCAATGGGCTCAAATTCTTTTAGCCGATTTTAACGAGATTGACAGTGGTCTTGTAAACGCACAAAATCTGTTCAGCAATTTAAAAAACATTAAAGAGTTGGAGAGTTGGAATGTTGATACCGCTGACCTCACTACATTTCAACGCGAGTACCTGCATTTTTGGAAATCAATGGGCAATTACTACAACGAATTTAACCGCAAACTAGAGAAAGAAAAAAAGGCGTATCAAGGTTTGGCATATAAACTTGTAACTGCCTCTACCACCGAAAAAATAAATGAATTTAGTTGGCACAAAATAATTTTTGCAGGCTTTAATGCACTCACTGCTGCCGAAGAAAAAATAATCCATAACCTTTTAGTTGCCGGTAAAGCCGAAACGCTGTGGGATGCAGACACTTATTACCTCGACAATAAAATACAAGAAGCCGGACGTTTTTTACGCAAACATAGTATTGTCGATTGGAACAAAATGAACCCTGAAAATAAATTCCATTGGGTAAATAACGACTTATCTGTAAGTTCAAAAAAAATTACCGTTACAGGCGTATCAAAAAATATTGGACAGGCGCGCTTTGCAGGGCAATTGGTTCAGGAATTATTAGACAAAAATCCCACACCTAATTTAACGCACACAGCTATTGTTTTAGCCGACGAAAATTTACTTTTTCCCGTTTTACATTCTTTGCCTGCCGCCGTTCAAAATGTAAACGTAACGATGGGCTATCCGCTTAAAAACACGCCTATAGCAGGGTTTAACGAGCTTTTGTTTCAATTACATGAAAATTCGAACAAACTGAACAAAGAAGGATTATTTTATCATCAGGATATAATTAATCTGCTCCGACACCCGTACACAAAAATGTTGCTCGATACAAAAGCAGAGGCAATTACCGAAACCATCATTAATTATTTGCACGAAAAAAATAGTGTGTTTTGCTCTTTAAAAATAATTGAAACAATAAATATAAAGCAAAGCGAAGCGCTGCAAATATTACTTTCGGAATGGAAAAACACATCAACGGTTTTCTCTTGTCTGCATCAACTCATCAATCTGTTAAAATTATTTTTTAGCACACAAAAAGAAAAGGATGAGGACGACAGAAAAGCAAATTTCGATTTAGAATACCTCTTTTCTTACTCAAAAATTATTACCCGCCTTCAGTCGCTTTCAGAAAATTATTCCTCGTTAACCGAAATAAAAATGTTGCGCAGTCTGCTTTTACAATTGATTCGCAGTACCAACCTATCTTTTTACGGTGAGCCTGTAACCGGCCTCCAGATAATGGGCTTGTTGGAAACACGCACACTCGATTTCGAAAATATTATTCTGTTATCGGCAAATGAAGGACTTTTACCGGCCGGAAAATCACAAAATTCGTTTATAGCACACGACATAAAACGAGTTTTCGGTTTACCTACTCATGTAGAAAAGGATTCTATTTTCGCCTACCATTTCTACCGCTTGCTGCAACGGGCAAACAACATTCACATTTTGTACAATACCGAAACCGACGAGTTGGGCAGAGGTGAGAAAAGCAGGTTTGTAAGCCAACTGCTTCACGAATTTACACTGATAAATAAAACAAGCACAATTACCGAACAACTGTTAGAGACAAGTATTAGCCGGTCAACTTTGGCATCTGAAATAACAATTGTTAAAACTCCCGACATACTCGATAAGCTATCAAAAAAAGCATCCGATGGATTTTCTCCTTCGCTGCTTAATATGTTTCGTAATTGTCCCCTTAAATTTTATTTTCACTTCATAGCCGGGCTGCGCGAAACAGATGAAGTAGAAGAAGACATTGGAGCAGATACATTGGGTAATGTTATTCACCAAACACTTGAAGAATTGTATCGACCGCTTATCGGCAAAACGCTTTCTCAAATTGACTTGCAGGGCATGAAAGAAATTGCAGAAGACAAACTGAAAGAAAAATTTAAAAAATATTTTCCCGAAAGCGACTTGAACCATGGGAAAAACTTGCTGACGTTAAAAGTAGCTTGCAAATTTATTTCAGATTTTTTTACCAATGAGATGGACGAAGTGCAGCATTTAACTAAACGTAATCGACAATTAATTATTGAACAACTGGAACAAGAATATACGGCGGAAATAAATGTAGGTAACAAAACAATTAAACTAAAAGGAAAAACCGATCGCGTTGACACCAATGGAATAGTTACACGGATTATTGATTACAAAACGGGAAGGGCGGATGACAAAGAATTAAAAATTAAAAATTGGGATGAATTGAAGATCGACATAAAACTGAATAAAAGTTTTCAACTATTAATGTATGCATGGCT
>JADLGT010000342.1 GCA_020849195.1 Bacteroidia bacterium | reverse complement strand
GAATATAAATTAGTGAATAGCGAAGAGCGAATAGCCAATAGGGAAAAAACTTCGACCCCTAACCCCTACTCGCTATTGGCTATTGGCTCGATTGTTTCCTTCGAACTAACAACTTACAACCACGAACATCCTTTAATCATCGACCCCTACTGGGCTACGTATTATGGTGGGGTAAAATATGATTTTGGTCTAAGTATAGCTACTGATGCGTTAGGAAATGTGTTTATGAAAGGTGAAACCAATAGTCCTTTGGGAATACCGTCTTCAGCTGGATTTCAAACAGTTTTTATCCCAGATAGTCTCGACGATTTTCTTGTGAAGTTTGATGCTAATGGAGTTCGCAGTTGGGCAACCTATTACGGAGGTAAAAGTAATTTAAATGGATCTGATAATGGAAGAAGCATTGCTACGGATGCGTCGGGCAATATTTTCATGACCGGACAAACTCGCTTTTTAACAAACATTGGTTTTGGTGGATTTCAAAACACATTTGCCGGCGGTATATCCGACGCCTATCTTGTAAAATTTAACAGCGCCGGATTACCTATTTGGAGCACTTACTATGGAGGAATAGGAGATGATTGGGGAAGCAGCGTAGCTACAGATGCAAGTGGAAATGTGTATTTGGCAGGATATACCACTAGCCAATCCAACATTGCTTCCGCTGGGTTTCAAAATGTTTTTGGTGGAGATATCCTTGATGCATTTCTTGTGAAATTCGATGGGAGTGGTTCCCGAATATGGGCAACTTATTATGGAGGAACTAGAAATGATTGGGGTTACAGTGTAGATACTGACGCAGCCGGAAATGTCTATATGTCAGGAAGCACTCGCAGTACAGCAAGCATTGCTTCGGGAGGATTTCAAAATATTTATGGAGGAGGCAGCAACGATGCGTTTCTTGTAAAGTTTAATACTGCAGGTGCACGAATATGGGGAACCTATTATGGAGGAAATAATTTCGATTATGGTTACAGCGTAACTGTGGATGCAGCCAATAATGTATATATGGCAGGGTACACCGGTAGCGGAATTAATATAGGTTCTGCCAACGGGCATCAAAATGCGTTCGGCGGTTTTTACGATGCTTTCCTTGTGAAAGTTAGCGGTACAGGGGGGCCTGCAAGCCGCTTGTGGGGCACTTACTACGGATCAACTGCTTGGGAGTGGGCTTGGGACATTGTTACCGATACCCAAAACAACGTTTACCTATTTATGGAAGCAGAAGATGTTGAAACGCCTAATCTCATAGATGCTTGCAGCTATCAACCGATTTTTAATGGAGGAGATTCTCTTAGGGGGTTCAAGGAAGACCAAATAATAGTAAAATTTAATTCTAATGGTATAAAACTATGTGCAACATACATGGGTGGTACGGGCGAAGACGATTTGGACTTTGGAGGAGGAATAACTATTTATGGAGATATACTTTATTTAACGGGCGGAACAAACGGTGGCTATCCTGTAACTGCAAATGCTTTTCAAACAATTTATGCCGGGCCCAATGGTTTTACTTCCAGTGGATACACAAATACCGGAGGTTCTGATGCCTTTATCGCTTCATTGTGTACCAATATATGTGAAGGGAAATCTATTGGTTTAGATTATACTTCCAACAGTCAGAATACTTGCTCCGGCTCTCCTGTAAAATTCATTCCTTCAATAGCCAACTCCTGCGACACTACAGGGTATAAATACCACTGGGTGTTTACCGGTGGCACACCCGCCGTTTCCGATTCGGTTTCGCCAACGGTTAAATTTTCGGGAGCTGGTAGCTACGATGTTAAATTGCTTGTAACTACCTTGTGTAAAAAAGACAGCATAACAAAAACAAATTACATAACCATAACCCCCTGCGGAGGCTGCACCCTCAATGCCCAATACACCAAAGGCACTGCCAACTGCACCAATTGCGGCTGCAAAGAGTGGATAATGGTTACAGGAATAAACGGAACGCCACCCTACAATTACCAATGGCCCGATGGATACGATAGGCGCTATAAAAATTCGTTATGTCCAGGTGTATATAACGTAATTGTTACCGATAACAATGGTTGTAAATCAACGGTGAAGGTTAATGCGCCGTAAAAAACAAAAAAATGTTTAGCTACAGCGACTAATAAAATTTAAAAATGAAAAAACAAATCTGCCTTTTTTTCACCGCAGCACTAATTTCTATAAATGTTACTGCCTTTGCACAAAGCGCAAATGGTTTTGGCAGCCCAACAACCAAGAACTCAGAACTAATAACTAAGAACTCCCTTCAGGGTTCCGGCATGCTGTTCACTCCCAACAAAGGGCAAATAGCCGATATGAAGGGCAACCTGCGCCCCGATATATTATACAAAGGCGATGGCGGCGGAGCTGATGTGTATTTACGCAAAACCGGTATGAGCTACGTTACAAGCAACATAGGCGAAGTAATGCACGAAATAGAAAAAGAAGTTGAAATTAAAAAATACGACCTGAGTTTTTCGCAAGCACAAGCCGAAGAACTAAAACGCCAACTCCAGGAAAAAGCCTTAATAAAAATACAACGCACCGATGTTGACTTT
>JADLGT010000341.1 GCA_020849195.1 Bacteroidia bacterium | reverse complement strand
TTTGCCCGTGCATGGTTTAAACTTACTCATCGCGATATGGGGCCGCGTACACGTTATCTCGGTAGCGAAGCACCACAAATAGATCTTCTTTGGCAAGATCCTATTCCGGCAGTTGCACACACACTAATTGATACCACAGACATTGCCGCACTAAAGAAAAAAATACTTGCTTCGGGTCTTACAGTTTCGCAATTGGCAGCTACTGCTTGGGCTTCAGCATCCACCTTCCGCAATTCTGATAAACGAGGAGGTGCTAATGGAGCACGCATCCGCCTATCGCCTCAAAAAAATTGGGAAGTTAATGCGCCAACACAACTTACAACGGTACTAAAAAGTCTCGAAGGCATACAAAAAGAATTTAACAACTCCGCCGGTGCCGGAAAAAAAGTTTCGCTTGCCGACCTTATTGTATTAGGCGGCTGCACAGCCGTTGAAAAGGCGGCAAAAAATGCAGGATGCGATGTAACTATACCATTTACGCCCGGCCGAACTGATGCTTTACAGGAGCAAACCGATGTTGAATCGTTTGCTGTACTTGAGCCAAAGGCGGATGGATTTCGTAATTATAAAAATAAAAAGTACAATACCTCTGCCGAAGAAATGCTGATTGACAAAGCTCAGTTACTTGCACTTTCTGTTCCCGAACTAACTGTGCTTGTTGGCGGCCTTCGGATGCTGAATACCAATTTTGACAATTCAAATCTTGGTGTATTTACGCAGAAACAAGAAACACTTTCCAACGATTTTTTTGTAATCTTGCTCGACTTCAACATCAGATGGAGTGCCGCTGCTAATACCAAAGATGTGTTCGAAGGGCGCGACCGGAAAACGAATGAAGTAAAATGGATGGGCTCGCGCGTCGATCTTATCTTCGGCTCAAATTCAGAACTTCGCGCGGTAGCCGAAGTATATGCGTGCGAAGATTCGAAAGAAAAATTTGTACTTGATTTTGTATCCGCATGGAACAAAATAATGAATTTAGATCGCTTTGATATTACTGCTAAATAATAGAAAATTATCCGGTAATATTTTTTATGTATGTTAGACAATAATTGTACGGATGCACACATTAACTTTAATTCAATAAAAATATGACAAAGCAAATTTTCATCAATTTAGTAGTAAAAGATCTGCAAAAGTCTATGAATTTTTATGCAGCATTGGGATTTACAAACAACCCACAGTTTTCGGACGACACAGCAAAATGCATGGTTTGGAGCGAAAATATTTTTGTAATGATAATGACTAGCGACAAGTTTAAAGCTTTTGCAACCAAACCAATTGCCGATACAAAAGCTAATTTGGCCGGCTTATTTTCTTTATCGTTGGGTAGCGTTGACGAGGTAAATAATTTAATGACCAAAGGACTAAGCGCAGGCGGAATAGAACCAAGCGAAATGAAAGATTACGGCTTTATGCAACAACGTACAATTGAAGATTTTGACGGACACACTTGGGAACTTTTCTATATGGATATTTCAAAATTTCCGGCACAGCAAATTAATGCTTAAATTCGTCGCTCGTTTGCCTCGATTGTTAAACACAGATTGTGCATTAGATTGAGTCGAGCTAATGCAAATGTGATAACATTTAGTTGTAGCATCAGGGTTAATCCCGACGAACAGTAAGTTCTGAGATCCTTTGGAGAGATTTTAAAAATAAATTTACAAAATCTCGATTAAAGGTTGTTGTAGTTTAAAGGTCCTGTGGCCGAGAGGCTAGGCTGAGCTCTGCAAAAGCTCCTACAGCGGTTCGAATCCGCTCGGGACCTCAATAAAAAGAGAACCGCGAAAGCGGTTTTCTTTTTACATTTGCTTCCGTTTCATTCACCTTGAATGTAAGGTAAAAAACATGCTAGCAAATCAAAGGAACGAAACCATGTGTCATTTTTTTATCGACAACATCAGATTCGATACACCTTCCTTGTATTTATAGCCGATTCCAAAAGGTAAGGGTTTAACTTTTTTTGCAATAGAATCAACTTTGTAAATGCTGTCTAAGTCGGACTGAACATTTTTGGCGAACAACGGAATTACTCCCGTATAATGCCCGTATAAGGTGGTTGTGTATTTACCATTGTTAAAAAATTTCCATGGAATGCCTGAGTCGTCTTGCAACACAGCTCGACTGTTTTCTAAAATTAACGAACGTATTTCTGAAAAATAACGTTTGTGCATGAGGTACGAGGCCGACTTCAGGTAAGTAACATCGGCCCCTGATTTTTTAACAAAAGTTTTAAAACTCGTATTTCTAGCAAATGGTTGATTCGCCAAATTAATTGAAAAATAAATTACGGACTGTTCTGTAGTGTCGGCACTTAAAAAATCAATTTTAACACCATGGTTTTTCAGTGTGTCTTTTTGTGCTTGTTCAAAGGAGGAATAACTTATTAATTCGCCCCGATAATTTACCGCAACCGGCTTAATATCAATAATACCATTTCCGGTGCGTTCTAAGAAAAGCAAAATAATTTGTAAAGTTCCGTTTACATCTTCACGGTTTAAATCGACAGCCATAGATTTAGTACGAAAAAAACTAAAATTTAAAAGAGACGAAAGAGATTTGTTGAGTGTGCCAAAATAAAACCCAAGACTGTCGGTTTCGCTAATTTTTTTAAGGTCAGGTAGGGTGCCAACCGGTTCGAGGCCAACTAATATAAATTGTTTTGCTTTAGGAAATAATGTGTATGCATTAAGCATGTCCGCTCCTGCAAAAGGATAAAATAAAATGTTT
>JADLGT010000340.1 GCA_020849195.1 Bacteroidia bacterium | reverse complement strand
TGTAACGAAGGTAATGAATTAAAAAAGGGAAGTTCTGAATTTGTATTAGAAACGCAATAAAAAATTGTATTTGTCTTGGCCTTGTAGCGATGTTTTCGGGTTAATCTCTATAAAGTACCGGTTCTATTATCTATTACAAACCGTACAATCTATTTTCCTCTTCCCTGCAAAACGATCAGTACGGTATAAATAAGAATTTTGAAATCGAGTGCTAAGCTCATGTTTTCAATGTAAATAATATCATACTTCAAACGTGCAACCATTTGTTCGATATTTTCGGCATAGCCGTATTTTACCTGTCCCCATGAAGTAATACCGGGCTTGACCTTTTCGAGATGTTTATAATGTGGAGCGAGTTTTAAAATTTGATCAATATAAAATTTTCGCTCGGGACGAGGACCAACGATAGACATTTCGCCAATGAGCACATTATAAAACTGAGGAAATTCGTCTAAGCGTACTTTGCGTAAAATGCGGCCGAGTGGAGTTATACGCGGATCTGATTCGCTCGACAAAGTCGGACCATTCTTTTCTGCATCCATCCACATGGTGCGGAATTTATAAATAAAAAACGGCTTACCATGCCAGCCAATACGTTCTTGCGAATAAAAAGCCGACCCCTTAGACGTTAATTTAACCAATAGAATAAGGATAAGATACAGCCACGAAAAAACAATCATTACAAAAAGAGAAATGCTGACATCAAACAAACGCTTAGCCGATTGTTGCCACGGTGGCATAATTTGTCTCGATATTTCGATAAGCGGTGCATCGAAGATTGATGTCATTCGTACCGATCCGGAAAGTATATCGTATATATCGGGTATAATTTTGATAACGAGTTTACCATCGTCAATCTCATTAATAATATGTCCTATGTGCTCGTGTTCGGATGTTTCAATGGCTACAATTACTTCTTCAACTTCGTATTGCGTTACAATTTTTTTCACCTCATTCAGCTCGCCCAAATGGGGCAATTGCTCTTTGAGCTGTTGCGAATAGCCGTTCTTATTATCTACGTGTACGAATCCTACAAATTTATTTCCCGACGATTTTGGTTGACCTTCTATTTCTCTGTACAGTTTTAATGCATTTTCATTACTCCCGATTAGTACAGTATTAAAACCTATTATACGATTGTGGATTCTGTTGTTGGTAATGGTAGATAAAATAAATCGCGGTATGAACGTAAATGTAAAATGAGAGATAAACAGCATGAGCAACGATTGATAGTATGTTTTGTACGATATTACTTCATCGTCAAGCAGCAACACAAAGAAAATTAATATAACTCCTATGATAGTGATTAGAAGCGTTTGCCCCATTTCTTTCAAACGCGATTTACGATAAGCGTTGATGTAATAACCGGTTAGGTAATAAGTTAACACCCAAAAAACAGTTATAATCAATAAACTAATGTAAAATTTAGAAGTAAACTGAATTGGAATAGTATATCCAAATTTCTCAGGCTCGATGCGGATTTTACGATATAAGAAAAAAAATGTCCAAGCCAATGCTGCGCTGAGTATATCGAAAAAAAGATATTTTGAGGCTTGTAATTTTTTGTTCATATACATTAAAAATGTACCAACTTAATATTATCTAAAAATAACTCCGCTATCGGAGTCGAAGCATCGCGATACATAGCGAAAGAAATAGAATAGTTTGCCGGTGTTCCTGATTGCACGGCTGCGCCCAAATCAATATATATTTTATTCCATTGTTCGCTCGGGTTAATGGTTAATGCCGAGCTATAATTTCCGCTTCCATCGTATATACCTACGGCAAAAGCAGTGTTTGTTTTATAATTAAGTTCGAGATAAACGGGGTTACCGTTTCCGGGCAAAGTAAACGCTGAAGACGATACGGCTTCAAAATAAGTTCCGGTAAGGTACGCCGCACCACTACCTGTTCCTTCAAACACATCCGGAGACGAAGTTATTTTTTGCATTACCGTATCGCTGCCCGATGGGCCTTTTATAAACGAAAGTCCTACTGTTTCAAAATCTTCTTTCCATCCGAAAACAGTGTTGGATAAATAATTTATAGCCGGAGTTACGCTCAATTTCTCGCCGGCTTTTAGGTAGTAGCTTTGAACCTGTTGTGCATAAAAATCGTACTGAACTCTTGACGCTGCTATTCCGTCTTTTTTTATACCGGCCCCGATGGAAATTTTTTTATTTCCTTGTGCCAATACAGGTACGGTAACCGGAACTTGAAAAACACCAATCAACTGATCGTCCACATACAGCCATGCATCGGTAATTTTTGAAGATATACTCCCTTCGGTAGGATAATTGGTGCTAACAGTCATTCTGTCTATGTGAATATACGACGGTACCGGTATAGCAGGGTCAATAGCATTACACGACCAAAAAAGCAAAACGAAAAACAGAGGTGTAAAAAATAATGCCTTGCTATTCACTGTAACTTAACGCTTAGTTTGTGGGCTTATTGCACTTGTTAACATCTTCTTACGTTATTTAATAGGAACGCAGGAGGTGCAATAGTTAGGCATCAAAAATAGTATAAAAACGGGAATAGAAATATTACACCTCTATCCAATACTATTAATTTCGGAGGAGTGATTTATTTTTTCAATAATTATATAGGCTACATCGAGAGCTTTGTAGCCATCTTCAATAGTAACGGGTGTGGCTGTATTATTAATAATAGCTTTAGCAAATGTTTCTAACTCTATTTTAATTGCGTTATTGGGTTCGGCTGTTTTGTTTTCAAAAAATATTTGTTTCATCCCCTTGTCGCCGCCCAAATCAATTGTTATCGCCATCGGATCAGCCTCTCCACTTACTGCTTGTAAACGCACCACTTCTATTTTTTTATCTAAAAAATCGACCGATAAATAGGCGTCTTTCTGAAAAAGTCTTGTCTTTCTCATGTTCTTCAATGAAATTCGGCTGGCTGTAAGATTAGCCACACAGCCATTGTCGAACTCTATACGTGCATTAGTAATATCGGGTGTATCGCTTACAACCGCTACTCCACTTGCACTCACACGTTTAATGTTGGCTTTAACAAGGCTCAGCACTATGTCAATGTCGTGAATCATTAAATCAAGTACAACTGAAACATCGGTACCCCGAGGATTAAATTGTGCCAGCCGATGTGTTTCAATAAATAATGGAGCCGATATATAAGGCGTTGCGGCTAAAAAAGCAGGATTAAAACGTTCAACATGCCCCACCTGCACTTTTACATTGGCTTCATTGGCAAGCGATAGTAATTTTTTCGCCTCTTTAATAGTATGAGTTAATGGTTTTTCGACGAACAGGTGGCGACTTTTTTTCAAAACTTTTGAAGCACAGTCGAAATGCGTAACAGTTGGTGTAACAATATCTATTGCATCGCAGGCTTCAATTAGTTCATCAATTGATGAAAAGGATTTTGTGTCCAACTCAGCAGCTATTTCTGCCGATCGTGCCGAGTCGGCATCATAAAAACCCACCAAATGATAAAGCGGAATTTGTTTTATGAGTGATAAATGTATCTTGCCCAAATGTCCTGCACCAAGCACACCAATTTTTACCATAACAGAAATATTGAATAGGAGTTGCAAAGGTAATTCCTAGTTTGCTGCCTTTTTATTGTCGCAAGCTCAGATTTGAACATTAGGTTGTTACTTTTATTTCGTTACCACACATACAGCAGTAAATACATCCGTTTATTTTTGCTGCAATGGAAGACAGTTACAGACATAAGGGTTTGCGGAAGCAGTTGGCTCAGCATTTAAAAGATAAAGGTATAAGCGACAAAGAGGTGTTGAAAGCCGTAGAAAAAATCCCTCGCCACTTATTCCTTAATAATGCCTTTGTAGAGTTTGCCTATCAAGATAAAGCATTTCAAATAGGCGAAGGACAAACTATTTCCCAACCCTATACAGTAGCTTTTCAGACCGAATTGCTGGAAGTGAAAAAAGGTGAAAAAATATTGGAGGTGGGTACAGGTTCGGGATATCAAACATCTGTTTTACTCGAAATGGGAGCAAAAGTATTTACCATTGAACGACAAAAAAACCTATACGATAGGGCAAAATTATTATTGCCAAAATTAGGTTATAGTCCCCGTTTTTTTTACGGCGACGGGTATAAAGGCTTGCCGGCATTTGCTCCTTTCGACAAAATATTAGTAACTGCAGGCGCAGAGTTAATTCCATCTGATTTGGTCGATCAGCTTAAAATAAATGGTATGTTAATTATTCCGGTTGGGGGTTTAAATGATACCTATCTAATGAAACGACTTAAAAAATCGAAAAACAATGATATTCAGATAGTTAACTATGGAGAATTTCGATTTGTGCCCTTATTGGAGGAAAAAGAATGGGGCAAAAGTTGAGTTGTTGTTAACAAATATCTGTTAAAAAGTAAGAAAATGTTAATAACAATGGGTGTTAAAAAAATGTATATATTTGCAGCGTTAAATTTTAAAACCTGAAAAAAAACAAACAATTAAACTAAACAACAAACATCTATGAAAAAAACAGTATTAGTTGTGGCTTTAGCAATCGGTGTAACCGGTGCTTTCGCTCAAGATTTGACCTCTAAAAAAGGCGAGAAATTTTTACCAGAAGCAAATGATTGGTCAATTGGCTTCGATGCTACTCCTGCTTTGAACGCCGTTGGTCGCGTTATGGGTGGTTCGCAAGGGACTTCAATGTCTAACCCATTTGGCTCAACCCAGTACATTGTTGGAAAAATGTTCAAAGACGAAAAAACAGCTTACCGTGCTGCTTTAGGCATCAACTTTGGATCAACAACAACTAAAAACAATGTTTACGATGACCAAGTTGGTGTTGCTACACCCGACCCTACCAAAACTGTTGAAGATTCTTGGAAGTCATCTACCAACAGCATTACTATTGGTGCAGGTATAGAGAAAAGGAGAGGAACTACCCGTTTACAAGGGTATTATGGAGGTATGTTAATGATTAATTTTGGTAATTCCGGAAGCAACACTTACACTTACGGTAATGCTATGTCAACTACCAACGCTGCTCCTACTTCTACTACAAACTGGTCGTCTAAAACTGCTGCTGCTTCAGCTTCAAGAACTACTGAATCTAAAGGTGGTTCTACTTTTGGTTTAGGCTTGAACGGTTTCATAGGTGCAGAATATTTTGTTGCTCCTAAAATAGCTGTTGGTGCAGAATACTGGTGGGGTATCGGATTCAGCTCAACCGGAGAAGGTTCAATGACAAGTGAAACTATTTCTGCAGGAGCAGTTAAATCTACTTCAACCAAAATGGCTGGCGGAAGTTCTTTCAACATTGGTAACAGCGTTAGCGCTGTTATGGTTAACTTCTACTTCTAAAATAAATTTTTTTAAATAAAAAACCTCCCGAGAAATCGGGAGGTTTTTTATTTGGTTTTAAGTCAATACAATCATTGGTTAACAGGCATTTTTTCAATGAATTCGGTAAGCCGAGATTTTACAACAGAAATTTCAAATCTCCCAAAAGGTCAATAGTGTCTGCGATTGAAATGGATTTAACCCAACAGCACTGTTAAAAAGCCAAACCTCTTTACATTTGTGTGTTGTATTTCAAGTGCAAATCCCGAGTTAAAATGTTCAAGTTAAACACCCTTTCAAAATCATCATAAAATGAATCGTAAAATTTTTCGCACCTCAGTTTTATTGTTTTCGTTGTCAATGGCGCATTACGCTCAACCCGCTTGAAGAATACGATCAGATACGCGGTTTGATATTATCCAAAGATTATCCGTTGCCTAAAAAACACAGTTGGGAATGATATTGATTTTGTCGGAATAAGTCTTAAACTAATACATCTAACCAACTAAGCTAATTTTTGTTGTTCCCCCACATCGTTAAATAATGATTCGATATATTTTCTGGTTTTTTTTCTTTTTATAATCCGCTCTGCTTTCATGGCTGTTCCTCTATCAGATGCAATTTCAAAATACGTTTTCATTTGCCACGGCAAGTGTTTTGATGTAAATTTTTTTCGTTGTGGATTATTGTGTTCCATTAATCTTCTTTGAGGATTTTCGGAATGTCCAACGTAATAGATATTGGAAGTTGAAGAATATAAGATGTAGATGTAATAGCCCATAAACTATAAAAGCCCAAGCGCATTGCTTAGGCTTTTGCTCCCCGGACTGGACTTGAACCAGTGACCCCATGATTAATCCCGCATTGGCGGGACTCTAACCAACTGAGCTAATTTTTGTTGCTCCCCGGACTGGACTTGAACCAGTGACCCCATGATTAACAGTCATGTGCTCTAACCAACTGAGCTACCAGGGAATGATACACTTTTAAAAAAGGAGTGCAATATTAGCATTTGTGAGCATATTATACAATATATTTACACAATAAATCGAAAAAATACCTCATTATGAGCCTTTTAATTGTTGGTACCGTAGCCTTCGACGCTATAGAAACACCTTTTGGCAAAACCGATAAGATTATTGGAGGCGCCGCAACTTACATTGCCCTATCCGCTTCGTATTTTACTAAAAAAATAAATTTAGTTTCGGTGGTGGGTGATGATTTTCCATCGGACACTATTAAAATGATGCAGGGCAAAGGCGTAAACACTGACGGCCTTCAAGTTTTGAAAGGACAAAAAACATTTTTTTGGTCGGGGCGCTACCATAACGATATGAATGCCCGCGATACGCTTGTAACCGAATTAAATGTATTAGCAGATTTTAACCCGGCTGTTCCGGCATCATTTCAGGGAAGTGAATTTTTAATGTTAGGCAATCTCACCCCTACTGTACAGGAAAAAGTGCTCGACCAATTGAAAGTACGACCCAAATTAGTGGTGCTCGACACGATGAATTTTTGGATGAATGTTGCACTAGATGACCTTAAACGTGTGCTGAAAAAAATTGATGTGCTTACCATTAACGATGAAGAAGCCCGCCAACTTTCGGGGGAACATTCGCTGGTAAAAGCCGCACAAAAAATTTTAGTACTTGGTCCGAAATACCTTATTATAAAAAAGGGCGAACACGGCGCCTTATTGTTCGACAAAGAGCAGGTGTTTTTTGCTCCGGCTCTTCCGCTCGAAGATGTTTTTGACCCTACCGGCGCAGGCGACACATTTGCAGGCGGGTTTATTGGCTACCTTGCCAGTACTGAAGATATTTCGTTCGAGAATATGAAACGTGCCATTATATACGGATCGGCGATGGCATCATTTTGTGTAGAAAAATTCGGGACAGAACGTTTGCTTAATCTTTCTCAAAACGAAGTTGACGACCGTGTACAGCAGTTTGTTGAACTGGTTCAGTTTGATATTGAATTGATATAACCGAAATTTTGCAAGGGGGTTTTTAACCCGGGAAAATAATTGTAAATGCAGTGCCCTTGTTAGATTCAACAGAAAGCGACCCATCTAACTGTTCTGTTAACATGGTAACTAATTGTAGTCCGAGCGATTTCGATTGATAAATATCGATATTGGCGGGAAGCCCTGCACCATTATCGCGAACAACGAGCTTGAAAATATTTTTGGATTTTTTTTGTTTAATCTTTGTAAACAACAGCTCTATTTTTCCGCTATTCCTTTTTTCGAACGCATATTTAATGCTGTTGGTAATAAGTTCATTAATAATGAGCCCGCAGGCAATAGCTACATCAATCTTCAGATTGTGTGGTTCAGCCTTAAGTACAAAGTCTATTTTTTGGGTGTAGTGGTATGCCTCCCTTATATGATCGATGAGGGAGCGAAGGTATTGGCTAAAATTAACTTTGGATAAATTTTCGGAATTGTAAAGTGTTTCGTGTACAAGTGCCATTGATTTAATCCGGCGGACATTGTCAGAAAAAAAAACAGATAGTCTTTTATCTTGAACCTGATCAGCTTGCAAGCGCAATAAACTCGAAATAATTTGCAGATTGTTTTTAATCCGATGGTGAATTTCTTTGAGTAGTATGTCTTTTTCATTGAGCGAAATAGTTGATGATTGCAATTCTTCACCAAGCATATTGATGCCTATGGCCAATGCATTAAAATTATTATTTGAATTTTCGATCGGTGCTTTTTTATTGAAATCCAGCTTTGCGTACGACTCTACCACTTCAAGAATCTGATTTATTTTTTTGCCTTCGCTGCCTGCTTTCTTTATTCGGATTTTCTTTGGGGCACTCATGTCGTAAATATAGTTATGAAACAAATTTCGATAGCCATGCTACTGCCTTTTTTTCGGAAGTAAACAGTTGAGTAGGGACGGTTGGCTTATTAATACCTAGAAAAAAATTGCCTATTACCTTGCTTACCGGCGAGCCAATAAGCATAGCAATAACTTTTACGCCGGGCTTACGATTACGCATGGCAAAATGATCGCGGGCACTTTTATGAATAAAATTTATGTGAGTTAAATCGACTAACATAGGGTAAATTTTACCCGCCGATACTTTTTGAACAGCGGCAGAGTTTTCTTCCGCATCGGCTAATTCAATTATTGCTCCCTGTTTTACTTTGGTGCGACAAATTCCGGCATTGTCAATCCATGTAGTAAACACCCTTGTACGAATCACGTTTTCCATCTGTAAAAAATTAACCTTTCAACATACTGAGCCAAGCTACGGCATCTTCTTCATTTTCGAAATTGCGGGTGGGTACAGGAGGC
>JADLGT010000339.1 GCA_020849195.1 Bacteroidia bacterium | reverse complement strand
TTTTATGATGTTTACCTCCGGCAAAGGCGCTATACACATGGAAGAAACAGGTCAAAAACTTTTCGACAGCGGAGGTTTTTATCACGGATTTCAAATATGGCTCAATATGCCGGCTCAATACAAATTTGTTCAGCCTGCGGCCGAAGTGTTTCACGAAGACAAAATGCCGGTTGCGCACGGACCGGGATATTCCATAAAAGTTGTGTTGGGCGAGCTGCCGGGAAATAAGTCGGCCATACAACCTTTATTCCCTGTCTTTTATTATCACATTAAAATGGAAGCGGGATGCAAGCTAAGCATGCCAACTGATCCTCAGCATAACGTATTTTTATACACCATAAAAAATAACATAGAAGTTGAAGGCCGAAAAGAAATAGCAGCAAACCACGTAGTGCTTTACAACCGAGGTGAAGCAGAGTTAAACATTTTTGCTGCCAATGGTGCCGAACTATTAATGATGGGAGGAAAACCCTTTAACGAGCCGGTTTATGCCTACGGTCCTTTTGTGATGAACAGCGAAGATCAAATACGCCAATGTTACCGCGACTATCAAACAGGTAAAATGGGTAACCCCGAACTAGTGAACGGCCTGAGGTAATATTTTTAGAAACTCAATTTTATTTTGCCATTACAAAAAGCTTCCTATCTTTGCAGCCTTAACAGAAATAAGCTATGGCATCAAAACGTACATTTCAGCCCTCGAACAGAAAGAAGAGAAACAAGCACGGATTTAGGAGCAAGATGGCTTCAGCCAACGGTCGTCGCACGTTGGCTGCCCGCCGCAAACGTGGTCGTAAAATACTTACTGTGTCGAGCGACAAGCTGCATAAACAATAACTATTGAACATCAACTTACATAAAAAAACCCTCTCAAACCGAGAGGGTTTTTTTATGGATAAAATGTTGAAAAGAGATACAGTAAACAGATGTGATTAATCCTTAATTTCGTTCGCTTTAAACCACTCAAAATGCCAAAAGACAATTCAATAAAATCGGTACTTATAATCGGCAGCGGGCCGATTATCATTGGACAAGCCTGTGAATTCGACTATTCGGGCTCGCAAGCCGCCCGTTCATTAAAACAGGAAGGAATAGAGGTAACACTCATTAACTCTAATCCGGCCACCATTATGACCGACAAAGTAACAGCAGATAATATTTATTTGCTGCCACTCACTACTCAGTCCATCGTAAAAATTCTTGAAGAAAGAAAAATTGATGCTGTGCTTCCCACCATGGGCGGACAAACGGCACTAAACCTCGCCATGAAATGCGACGAAATGGGAATTTGGAAAAAGTACGGTGTGCGTATGATAGGCGTGGACATACAAGCCATAGAAGTTACCGAGGATAGAGATAAGTTTCGTAACCGAATGGATGAGATTGGAGTAAGCAGCGCCCCATCAAAAATAGCACGCTCTTTTCTTGAGGGAAAAGAAATAGCGCAGGAGTTTGGTTTTCCATTGGTCATTCGCCCCTCTTTTACATTGGGCGGAAGCGGCGGCTCGGTGGTGTATGTTCAGGAAGAGTTTGATGCCGCACTTAACCGTGGTTTGCACACTTCGCCAATACATGAAGTGCTTATTGATAAAGCGGTTTTAGGTTGGAAAGAATTTGAGTTGGAATTGCTGCGCGATAAAAACGACAATGTAGCCATCATTTGTTCCATCGAAAATTTCGATCCGATGGGAGTTCATACCGGCGATTCAATAACAGTAGCTCCGGCCATGACACTTTCAGATACTACCTTTCAGCGGATGCGCACCATGGCAATTAAAATGATGCGCTCCATTGGTAATTTTGCGGGAGGTTGTAACGTTCAGTTTGCTGTCAGTCCCGATGAGAAAGAAGATATAATTGCCATCGAAATAAATCCACGTGTATCGCGCTCGTCGGCATTGGCAAGTAAAGCAACAGGTTACCCCATCGCTAAAATAGCCTCTAAGCTGGCCATTGGCTATAACCTCGATGAGTTGCTTAACCAAATTACGCAAAGCACATCGGCTTATTTTGAACCCACACTGGATTATGTAATTGTAAAAATTCCGCGCTGGAACTTCGATAAATTTAAAGGTGCGAAACGCGAACTTGGTTTTCAGATGAAATCGGTTGGCGAGGTAATGGCTATTGGACGCAGCTTTCAAGAGGCCTTGCAAAAAGCTTGTCAGTCGCTCGAAATAAAACGTAATGGGCTTGGTGCCGACGGAAAAGAAGTTACCAATCAAGCTGAATTATTAAAAAGTCTCGAACGCCCCAGTTGGAATAGGTTGTTTCACATTTACGATGCACTAAAACTAGGCATTTCCGTAAAAACGATTCACAAACTCACAAAAATAGACCCATGGTTTCTGAATCAAATTGAAGAACTGGTTATTCTTGAAGCTGAAATAAAAAAATATTCAATTGCTAATCTTCCAAAAGATTTATTGTACGAAGCCAAACAAAAAGGTTATGCCGACAGGCAGATAGCCCATTTGGTAGATTGTTTGGAGAGTGAAGTGTATAAGAAGCGTACAGAGATGAATATTAACCGTGTGTATAAATTAGTTGACACCTGCGCTGCTGAGTTTGAAGCACGTACTCCGTATTATTACTCAACATTTGAAGACGAAAACGAATCGGAAAGATCAGAAAAAAAGAAAATTGTAGTGCTTGGTTCCGGTCCCAATCGTATAGGACAAGGTATTGAATTCGACTACAGTTGCGTACATGGCGTACTTGCTGCAAAGGAATGTGGTTACGAAACCATTATGATAAACTGTAACCCCGAAACAGTTTCTACCGACTTCAATGTATCGGACAAACTTTATTTCGAACCTGTTTTTTGGGAGCATATTTACGACATCATTAAGCACGAAAACCCTGTGGGAGTAATTGTTCAATTGGGCGGGCAAACAGCTTTAAAGTTGGCCGAGAAATTAGAACGATACGGAATTAAAATTATAGGAACCGATTTTAAATCGCTCGACTTAGCCGAAGATCGCGGAAGTTTTTCAACCTTACTTAAAGAAAACAATATTCCGTATCCTAAATTTGGTGTTATTGAAGATGCCGAACAAGCTGTTGAACTATCGAAAGCACTTGGATTTCCACTGTTGGTACGCCCTTCGTATGTATTGGGCGGACAGAGTATGAAAATTGTAATTAATGAACAAGAGTTAGAACAACATGTTGTAAATATTTTGCGCGACATACCCGGCAACAAAGTGTTGCTCGATCATTTTCTTGATGGAGCCATTGAAGCAGAAGCCGATGCAATTTGCGACGGCAAAGATGTTTACATCATTGGTATTATGGAACACATTGAACCCGCCGGCATACATTCGGGCGACTCTTACGCCATGCTGCCTCCATTCGACCTCAACGAAAAGGTGATGAAACAACTCGAAGATTATACCAAACGTATTGCTATTGCATTAAGAACCGTTGGACTTATTAATATTCAGTTTGCAGTGAAAGATGAAATAGTTTATGTTATAGAAGCTAACCCTCG
>JADLGT010000338.1 GCA_020849195.1 Bacteroidia bacterium | reverse complement strand
TTTTACAATTCTAATGAAAAAGGTTTTAAGTATTATTTTGTTGTACATCCCGGTGCTGATCCAAATCAGATAAAACTTCTCTACCGTTCTAAAGAAAAATGTAACATTGATAAAACAGGAAATATCCAAATAGAAACATCCAACGGCAGCCTTACCGAATTGGCCCCCGTATGTTACATTCAAGAAACAAAAAAAAATATTGAAAGCAAATTCCAAAAATTAAAAGTAACAACTTGCAATCCTACCGGTGGCGATGTAGGTTATGAAACTGAATTTTCGTTTGATCTTGAAATTGAAAACTTAAATTTAATACACGAAACAATTATTATTGATCCGCAGTTGTTTTGGGCAACCCTTTATGGAGGTAATAGCGGTGATGTAATTACTGAAATAACGTGTAATGCTGCAGGAGATCTGTATGCAGCAGGAACTACAAAGTCTTCTAATTTTCCCTTGTTGACATTAGCCGGAGCCTATTTTGATGGAACAACCAGTGCAACGGGTAATTCAAATGCCAATGGAGGGAGAGGCGACGATGATATATTTATTTTAAAATTTACTAATTCCGGCGTACTCATGTGGTCAACCTTTTATGGTGGAAGTTACAGCGAAAATGCGATCGATATAGTTTGTGACAGATCAGATAATTTGTACATAACAGGATACACAAACTCTACTGATTTTCCAACACAAAACCGGGCAGGTGCCTTTAATCAACTTACAATTGGAAGTGTGCTTTTCTTCGGAACGGACATTTTTATTTTGCGATTTGATAATTCCGGAGTACGAACATGGGCAACGTATTACGGAAGTACAGGAGTGCAAAAAGCCTGCGCTATCGCTTGTGATAATGCAAATAATATTTACATAACAGGCACCGCTTCAAGCTATGCCGCCGGAGCTTTCCCAACTACACCAAGGCCAGGTGCCTACAATTATGCAGGGAGTGGTTATTTCGACTGCTTACTATTACGATTTAATAGTGCCGGGGCGCTTACATGGGCAACATTATATGGGGGGACAAACGTTGAGCGTCCTTTTGATATTGACTGCGATGCATCAGGAAACGTCTATGTAACAGGATCAACACAATCAAAAAATATCCCTACTCAACCATGGGGTGTCGCTTACTTTCAGGCAAATAATAATTCAAAGAGCTCGATAGCTGAAACTTCTTTTTTATTGCGATTCGACAATACAGGCGTTCTTACCTGGGCCACTTATTGTGGTGGAACAAATGATGACTTTGGTATAGGCGTAGCTTGCGATTTGCAGGGAAATGTTTACATGGGCATCGAGGCGCTATCAACCAATTTACCATGTCAGCCATGGGGTAGTGCGTATTATATTTCCAGTGGAGCTGGAAGTCCTTCAGGATTCTTAATCCGGTTTAATCCTTTAGGCGTAATTACATGGGGAACATATTGCTCTGCATTTTTTGATGCGGGTAGTGGTTATCCTACGAAAGTCATTAAACCTGACAATTGCGGTAATTTGTATGTTGCTTATGACAATCGCACATCTAAAATAGGAAATCAAAATTGTGGAAATAATTTCGATTTTCAATATGTTTTTCAGGGAGGATGTAATTTTGATTGTACTCTTTCAATTGGCACACTTTTTAAATTTAACAATAATGGCATTCTTCTGAACAATACAATTACAGGGGGAGCATTTGCTATTGACAACACAGGTGGATTGTTTGTGAGCAGAAGGCTTCACAACATGTCATATACTTGTACACCAGGTCCTGCTTTTGCCGGGGCAAATCCCAAAGAACAATCTGATATATTTCCATATATGAATCCCGGAAATGGTGCTTATTTTGATAATTCACACAATGGGCAAATAGGAGGAGTTGAAAAACTTGAACTGCATCAGGATGCTTACATTATGAAATTCATTCCTGTTGTCCCCAATTTTTCCCAGTCACAAATTAATAGCACAAATTGCAGCAGTTGCAATGGAATAGCCGTGGTTAAAGTAGATTGTGCAGATGCGCCTTACAGTTATATTTGGAGCACTGGGCAATCAACTTTAAACACTACTATTAATTCTGATACAATTAAGGGATTATGCGCAGGTACTTACACGGTTACTGTTACTGATGGGGCATGTCAGCCAACTTCTAAAATTTTAACATTCACCATTACAAACGGGGGTGCTGTTCCAAACATAAGTACAATAAGTCCCGTAGCAATGTCCTGTGCTTCAACAAGTATAAAACTAACAGGTTCATCAACAACTCCTGGTGTTACATATTTATGGCAGGGCCCGGGTATTTTAAGTGGTGGCACCACTGCTACCCCAACAATAAATGCAGCCGGCACATATACATTAGTAGTAACCGATGGAAATGGATGCAAAAGTATGGCAAATGTTGTTGTTAACCAGCCATCAATATCTATAGTCGCTAATGCCCAATGGTCGTGCTCAAGTAATTCCGGATTAGCCGGGGTAACTGCGGCGAATGGAATTCCACCCTATTTGTATACATGGAGTAATGCACAAACTACGCAAACAGCCACCGGCTTAAATACAGGTGCATATAGCGTTACTGTAACCGATGCTAACGGATGCTCTAAATCCGCTTCAGTTTCTGTTGCAATAAATCCACCAACAATTAATATCACCGGTACAAATATTAACTGTTCTATAGGCTCGCTCTCTGCCAGTGTTTCCGGAGGTATCCCTCCTTATCTATTCAATTGGAGCAACGGACAAACCGTACCGTCACTTAATTACATTGGGGCCGGTACGTACACATTAAGTATAACCGATGGACTCGGCTGTATCACAACTAAATCGAGTACAATAACAAATACGGGTACAGCTGATGCGTCATTTACCCAATCACCAACAAGTGTTTGTGCAGGCACTACAGCAACCTTTGACTTTATAAATACCGGAACAACAGGCAATGATGTATGGAAAATTTGGATACCCAATAACCCTATACCTGTTTATGGGTACACTAAAAATTTTTCATATACAGGTGTGGTTCCTAATTTACCGGGATGGACTTACACAATTGAACACGTTGTTAAAATCGGAAGCTGTACAAATACAGTATCGTCAACGATCACAATAATAAACTGTAACGGACCTACGGTTGCCGCTACAGGGAGCTCAGTATGTCCTGGCAGTTGCTCAACAGTAAGCTCAACGGGGTCGGGCGGAACCAGTCCTTACACCTACTCGTGGAGCACAGGTGCTTCCACACAAAACATAAATCCTTGCCCAACCACTACAACAACCTATACAGTTAAAGTAACCGATGCCGGAGGAAACACAGCCACTACAACAGCAGTGGTAACGGTAAACCCTGCAGTAACAGTAACCGCAACATCAACTAATATTACGTGTAGCGGCACTTCTACAGGATCGGTAACTGCTACACCTGCTGGCGGAACACCAACATTTAATTATGTTTGGAACAATGGCATTACCACTCCAACCGATTCAAATCTCGCTGCCGGAAATTATACAGTTACCGTTATTGACAGCAAAGGCTGCACAGCGGTTTCAACAACAACAATTGCTGCGCCACCCGCACTGCTGGGGCAATACACCAAAGGAACCGCCAACTGCAGCACCTGTGGCTGTAAAGAATGGATAATGCTTAACGCTACCGGCGGAACAAGCCCCTACGCTTACACCTGGCCCGATGGCTACGATAAACGCTACAAAAATGCCTTATGCCCGGGCGCATATAACGTAATTGTTACTGATAATAATGGATGTAAAACAACGGTGAAGGTTAATGCGCCGTGAGAGGTGGCCTGCTATCGGTTGCCGATTGTTTGTGGAATAACACTCGTTACAGGCAACTAAGAACCGACAATTCTCTTCGCCTTCTCTCTTATCACTTCGGCAAACGCCCTGTCCTCAATTTTAGATTCTATCCATGAATAAATATCAAAATAATTGAGCAAAACAGTTTTTGTCGGGTTGCCTTGAATAAGCTGAATGTTCTGTTTGAGTTTTACAAAGCAGGATGTTATATCCGCCTTTAGACCAAACTTTATTACTTCTCTGAAAAATTTTAACAACATTCGTTCATACTCAAACAACTCATCTTTCTTTTTAAGAAAATAAAAATGTGAACGAATGCGGTTTTCAATAAACTCGGTATTGCCAAGTTCGTAGTGCGCAATTAAATAAAGTAAACTTATCGCCTGAAAAATGGTTGAATCAAGGGAAAAGGAAGCTCTGTTAAAAAAAGAGTTGATGTACTTCAGGCAGTTCGAAAAATCTCCCGCGATAAAATACAAATGCGCCTTTTCATAATAAAACACAAGTACATCATTTGTACCTATTGCATTGATCAACTCAAGCTTTTGAAAAACCTTTTCATCAAACTTATTCATGCTTTTAATGGCATCTTCAAAATCTCCTGCAGCAGAGTACTGACCGGCTCTTAAACGATACACCTGATATTCCAATTTCAAAAACAGCCTGTAGGGAATCCTCTCTTTCCATTGCAATAATTCTTCATGAAAAGAAGCGAGCTGTTTCATGGCTTTTTTTATGTCGCCTACGGTTTGATGGATCATTATTACATTATGAAGCGTATTAAAGTATAATTCGATAGCCGCATATTTAAAATTTGTTGAGGAAAAAAGCACAAGTTTTTTTTGAAGATATTCCAATGCCTTTGCGTAATCGCGGTGTGCAAAAAAATAATAAGTTGAAAAAATATCAAAGTAAATAAGTTTAGCCGGGGTTGAAACCGTTCTTTTATCTATCAACTGTACTTGCTGAACTACCCTGTCGTAAGCGTCGCTTTCTTTTGTGCTTTTGGGTGCGCCGTATCTTCTCACTAAAATCATCAATTGATTCTTCAATTGGCTACGGTGGTTTTCTGTTTTCAAAATTTCATTTAGGTTTTTCTCTTCCAGTAAAAGTGATGCTACTGTTTTTTCCAACTGGTTGAAATTTTGCATGGATTGAAGTACTTTTATCTGCAGATCCACTATCTGCAAAAGACGCTTTTGTTCATAATATTTATACGCGACCTTTTTTGCCTTTTTCAAATGCTGAAGACTTTTATCATCCATTCCTTTTTCATAAAGCACAGAAGCTTCGCTCAAAAAATTGTTTAATTGTTGCTCGATAGTTGTCCTCGAATGGTAACTGCGAAGCGATCTTAAAATATTTTTATACAAATAGTTCTTTATGGATGGCAACTGTTTGACAAACTTCTTTCCTTTAAATTTTTTTTTAATTGCTTCCTCATCGTAAATTTTTTGTAACCGAATAGCATCAAAAAGCTCAACGTAGTCTTTACTCTTCATTCTGCCCAAGGCATTGACTTTGAAATAACGCTTTTCGGCCATTGAAAGCAGTTGTATTAATCTGAACAAATCGTCGCTTACCGGTTTCACAATTAAAATATGATTTATATTTTAAACTAAAATAATAATAAAATTATTAATCATATATTATTGATAATTAATTATATATATTATTTTTGATTATTTATATACATAATATGAATTAAATTTTATGATTAATATTTTGTTGATTCAAAAATAAATTTGCAGTATTATTACAGTAATAAGGATATGAATCCAAAATAATAGATAAGTTATGATGGAGCGAATAAAAATTAAAACCGAGCAATATAGTAGCTGGTGCTTTTTGCTGCTGGCTTCATTGTTTTTTTTCTCTCAGAGCTACGCAAAAAACAAAACAAATCCGGAGATTGAAGCCAACGTAAAAAGTTGGATGAAGAGTCAAAAACCGATCGGTTTCAGCGAAAACAAAGGACAATTTACATTGGGTGAAGGCAAGCCTGCAACATTCGTCTTATTCAAGGCCGAAACACATAATATGAACATTTGGGTTACTACAACCGGATTAACCTATCAGTTTTTAAAATTTGAAGAAGAAGAAAAAAAAACAAATAAAGGAGAATCAGTAACGGATGCAAAAAAAGAAGACGATGTGGTAAATTATGAATGGAGCCGCACCGATATGATCTTGAAAAATGCGTCTATCGAAAAGGAAAATGTTGTTGCCGAAGGCGAAGTTACTCAGGGAGCCGTATCTTATTATTTTCAGCATTGCCCAAACGGTGCCATTGATGTAAAAAGTTTTACAAAAATAACCATTAAGGAAGTTTACAAGGGTATTGACTGGGTGCTGTACACATCAGCCTCCGGAGGTTTAAAATACGATTTTGTAGTACATCCGCAGGCCGACCCTAATCAAATAAAACTTGTTTACGAAGGGAATGGAAAATTCGGAGTTAAAGAAAATCAAATTCATTTCGAAAATGAATTGGGAGTGTTAAATGAAGAGCGTTTGCTTTGTTACCAGGGGGCGGAGAAAACGGTAATAAATTCTAATTACGTTACTAAAAAAAATATTCATCCATTATACCTAAGCGCAGGGACTTTGTCGCCGGAAGAAACCACCCGGCAACCGTTTTGCAGGAAGAAAGGAAAGGAAAAGCTATTTTCTTATGAGGTATCTATTGATCTGAAAGAATACAACACTGCCGAAACGTTAATTATCGATCCGCAATTAACCTGGGCAACCTTTTACGGCGGTACAGGCGCCGACGGGCCAATGAGTGTAGATTGCGAAGCGAATAACAATGTATATGTAACCGGCTATACAGACAATGTTTCCGGCATTACTTTTCCGTTGCAGGCATGGGGGGGAGCTTATTTTTACTCGGCTGCAGGATATATGGGAATATTTGTTATGCGTTTCGACCCTAATGGAGCGCTTATTTGGTCAACTTTTTACGGACCGGGACGAGGACATTCAATTGTGTGCGATGCTGCCGGCGCAATCTATATTACAGGATATACCCGTTCAGGGTTTCCCACTTACAACCCTGGAGGAGGAGCGTATTACCAAAGCGTTGGAGGATTCAACTATGATGCGTTTATTTTAAAATTCGACAATGCAGGGAATCGCCTGTGGGCGACATATTACGGAGGGGCATCGGATGAAGAAGCGTATTCTATTACCCTAGATGGTTCGGGAAACATATATGTTGTAGGATATACAAATTCGGATGCCATTACGTTCCCACTTCAGTCAAAGGCAGGCGCCTATAATCAGGGAGTACGTAGAGGATTTCAAGATGCGTTTATTTTGAGGTTTACCAACTCCGGTGTATTGAATTGGGCCACTTATTACGGAGGGGACGACTACGACCAAGCATACGCAATTACAACCGACTCATTTGGCAATATTTATGTAACCGGTTATACAACTTCATCCGAACTCACATTCCCCCTACAGTCCTGGGGGAGTGCCTATTTCGACAATACTTTCGGTGGATCAGGCAACGGAGATATTTTTATACTAAGATTCACAAATACCGGATCGCTTACATGGTCCACCTATTATGGAGGTACGGGAAACGACAGGGGCACATCTATTGCGTGTGATGCGTCGGATAATGTATATGTTGTCGGTTATTCAAACTCAACCGCAGCTACATTTGCCACACAAACGCGGGCGGGTGCCTATAATCAGGGAGCTAATGCAGGCGGTGTGGATGCCGTAATACTTTGTTTTACAAGTCTTGGAGTATGTACCTGGGCTACTTTTTACGGAGGAAGTAATACAGACACCCCTTACTACTCATATCATCACTTGGAAATAGACGATTGCGGTAATTTGTACCTAAGCTTAAATACAATGTCTTCCAACATTTATACAATTGGAACAACCTCCTGCGGTAATTTTTACGATTCGAGCTATGGAGGCTCCCTTGGTAGTTACGGGGATTCATTTATTATAAAATTTAGTGATAGTGGGGCTGTTTTGTGGGCAACATATTTAGGAGGTAACGGAACGGATTTTCGCGAACCGATCGCGCTCGACAACAACGGCAATTTATTTGTGGTTGGAGAATGGTGCGCCGGAAGCGGAAGCATTAATACGGGGACTTATCCGTTGACCAACCCCGGAGGGAGCACTTATTTCGATAATACCTTTGGCGGATTGGATGATGGGTTTATTGTAAAATTTAGCCCGGTTGTTCCAACAATTACTCAATCGCAAATTAATAGCACCTCTTGTTCTCCATGCAACGGCAGCGCAACAGTAAACATTGCCTGTGCAAATCCCAATTTTAATTACACGTGGAGCAATGGCAGTCAAACGTTGAGCAGTTCAATCTCCACAAATACCATTACCGGTTTGTGTCCCGGCAACTATTCTGTTACTGTTACAGACAGTGCTTGTGTTATAGTTCCATACATAGCAACGTTTGTTATCACCGGAACTGCTTGCGGAAGTTTAACTGTAAATGTAAATTCTGTAACGATTTGCAGCGGAGCTGTTCCATGTCCAACATTAACAACAAACGCAGCAAGCGGAACACAGCCCTACACCTACTCGTGGAGCACAAGTGCTTCCACACAAAACATAAATCCTTGCCCAACCACTACAACAACCTATACAGTTAAAGTAACCGATGCCGGAGGCGCCACTTCCACATCAACAGCGGTAGTAACGGTAAACCCGGCGGTAACAGTAAGTGCAACATCTACTAATATAACGTGTAATGGCACTTCTACAGGCTCAGTAACTGCAACACCTGCGGGCGGAACGCCAACATTTAATTATGTTTGGAACAATGGTATTACCACTCCAACCGGCTCAAATCTTGCTGCCGGAAATTATACAGTAACTGTTATTGATAGCAAAGGCTGCACGGCGGTTTCAACAACAACAATTACTGCACCGCCTGCTTTGCTTGGGCAATTCTCCAAAGGCACAGCCAACTGCAGCACCTGTGGCTGTAAAGAATGGATAATGCTTAACGCTACCGGCGGAA
>JADLGT010000337.1 GCA_020849195.1 Bacteroidia bacterium | reverse complement strand
CGTACATTTTTTCTCCGCTCTTTGTATGCGGTCGGGAAATACCAATATCCTTCTCTTGGTGGCGATCGTTTTTTTAACCAATAGAAATAACCAAGCAACAAACCCATCATTAATATAATGGTATTGAGTAGTGCAAGATTGGCGTACAAAGCCAGCAGTAACAGCAAAATACCATACAATAAAAAAATGCGCCGCTCTTCTTTAAAAGCAATTATAAAATACCATAGTGCCGCTATTAAAATAGCCATCGACATGCCGTAGCCCCTCGACAAAGCAAAGAATTCAATAAAATTATGTGTAAATAATCCGGTGAGTATAAATACCCAACGCAAAAATGTGTCGGCAATAAGTTGAGAAAACTTAAACCAATAAAAAACAAATACAGGAAAAAAGATAAGGCTGGCCAACCTTAGCGAAAGTTCGCTTGATCCAAATAATTTGTAAAAGCAAAAAGATAAAACAGAATTTAAAAAATGGTTGTTTGCATCAAATCCGTTTTCCTGTGGTAAAAATTTGCCATTGTGTACATAAAAGAAAAAAGTTGCCGACTCGTCGTGTACTAATGGAATAGAATAGGCCCGAATAATTAGATAAACCATCAGCACGCAACCCAGTACGCCAACTATTTTTTTTTCTGTTGTAACACTCACTGCTCTGCAATTTTTATTGATAGTATCAATTCTTTAACGGTCTTCTAAAAACATAACGGGTAATAAATATTCCTGTGCTTTTGTCGGCGCTATATACACCGGGAATGGTTTGTGTTAAGTCCCACCCGTCTTTACTGTATTCATTCATCTTTTTAGCAATCATTTTGTCATTGCTCTCAATATTTTTGAAATTAATTCCAACCAAACTGAAAAAATTTTCCATGTCTTTCGACACATCTTGATCTCTTCCTTCAGTTTCAATTAATCGCGAACGGCCCAAGCCGCCGGGCACAACAGACTCAATGGTAGTGAACATTTTATATTCATACGTAGTTGTTTGGGCCTTGCTGGATAGTGCTATAAAAAGCGAGGCCATAAAAAATAATTTTTTCATGATAGATAAGGAATTAAAGGGTTTGAAATACATCCGAAATTTTTTCGAATAGTTTATAATTTGTCAGACCAAAGATAAAGAAGTCCTTAATATTTAGAGCCTTTCAGAATAAATATACATCGTGTCAGACATCATTCAATCTGCTGTTTTTCAACTATATGTAACTCGCAAACTCCTCTTTGTATCTAAAACCAACATCTTTAATTTGTTTATTAGATTAGTTCGCGTTACATTTGTACCCGATTTTATACATAAACGATATTCAAGGAGGGGACGGAAGTCCCCTCTTCTTTTGCAAAAATTTGAAATTGATGATTACAGCACAACGCATAACAGAATTAGTGAGTGAAGCTACTGCCGGTACCGATTTATATCTCGTTCATCTGAAATTAACGCCCGATAATAAAATAATTGTATATATCGACAATAGCACTCGCATTACCATTAACGATTGTGCGAATGTAAGCCGTTACCTCGAGGAAAAACTCGACCGCAATGTGGAAGACTTTGAACTTACTGTTTCATCGCCCGGATTGGATGAACCCTTCAAACACATATTACAATACCCCAAACGTTTAGGGAATCAGGTAGCGGTAATTACCAAAGAAGGACAAAAAGTTGTTGGCAAATTAAATAGTGTTAACGAACATAGCATAAACATTGAACAAAAAAGGACAGAAAAAGTGGAAGGTAAAAAAGGACGACAAACTGTTATTAACAATGTAAATGTACTTTTTGAACAAATAAAAGAAACCAAATTAGTTTTATCATTTTAACCAAAACCAATAAAAATTAAACCAAATGGAAAGCTTAAACTTGATTGAATCGTTTCAAGATTTTAAAGAAGTGAAAAACATCGACAAGGCTACGTTGATGAATATTCTTGAAGATGTTTTCAGGAGCGTACTCACAAAACGCTTCGGCACTGCCGAAAACTACGACATCATTGTGAACCCCGACAAAGGCGACTTGGAAATTATGCGCAACCGCCAAATTGTTGATGATGAGTTTGCGGAAGACAGTTTTGATTACAATGAAAATATTCACATCAGTCTGAAGGATGCAAAAAAAATTGACGATTCATTTGAAATAGGTGAAGATGTGTCGGAGCCTGTACACATCAACGATTTTGGGCGCAGAACGGTTTTAGCCATACGTCAAAATCTTATTTCGCGTGTACTTGATTTGGAAAAGGATGCCATTTACCGTAAATATAAAGAACGCATAGGCGAAATTGTTACAGGCGAAGTTTACCAAATTTGGAAAAAAGAAATTCTTATTCTTGACGACGACGGCAATGAACTACTCATGCCTAAATCGGAACAAATACCAACCGATTTTTTCAAAAAAGGCGACAGCATTCGTGCTGTTGTAGCGCGTGTAGAAATGAAAAATAATTCTCCGGCCATCATTTTGTCGCGAACATCGCCGCTTTTCCTCGAACGTTTGTTCGAGCAGGAAGTTCCGGAAGTTTTCGATGGACTTATCACCATTAAAAAAATTGTTCGCGAACCAGGCGAACGTGCCAAAGTTGCTGTTGAATCGTATGACGATCGTATTGACCCTGTTGGAGCTTGCGTGGGAATGAAAGGATCGCGCATCCACGGCATTGTACGCGAATTGAAAAACGAAAACATAGACGTTATTAATTTTACTTCTAACTCAACACTGTTTATTACACGCTCGCTAAGCCCTGCAAAAATTACCAGCATTAAATTGGATGAAGAAACTAAACGCGCTGAAGTATATCTGCGTCCGGAAGAAGTATCGAAAGCTATTGGAAAAGGCGGGCACAATATTAAACTTGCCGGCAAACTTACCGGATACGAAATAGATGTTTACCGCGATACCGACACCGATCAAGAGGATGTTGATTTGGAAGAGTTTGCAGATGAAATAGAAAGTTGGATAATTGATGAACTCAAAGCTATTGGCTGCG
>JADLGT010000336.1 GCA_020849195.1 Bacteroidia bacterium | reverse complement strand
TATTGATTATAATATAAGTAAGAATATTTATTTCTGTTTTAGGTATAGCAATTCCATTATTCCTGTTACAAAAAAAAATACCCCTCCGGGTCCGGGATACATTTATTTACCCGTTACTTTCAATCAGGGCAATAATATGGTTTTTCAGTTTTCCATTAAATTCATTTTCGGGAATAACGGCAGCAATATCCAGGAGCCTATCGTGAAATAAAGTTTTCCTGTTAGATTAGGCACAATAAATAATCTCCTAAATAATGATAAAAATCATAGTCTAAGGTTCGTCTTCTTTCTTATATTTGCGCTATGTTTATAAAAACATAATGAAGTCGAAAAATAAAAAATACGATATAAGTTTCCGAATTTGGTTTTATTTGGGTGAGGATAAATTTCTTGGCAAGGGCAGGATAGAATTGCTCGAGCGGATAAAGCGAACGGGGTCTATTACAAATGCTGCAAAAGAAATGAAAATGTCGTACAGGCAAGCTTGGCAAATGGTGCAGGAAATGAACGAAAGAGCAAAATCGCCACTGGTAGAAAAACGACTTGGCGGAAAAACCGGAGGTGGCGCAATAGTTACTGATGCAGGAGTAAAGGCAATTGCAACTTTTCATAAATTGGAAAATAAAGTAAAATCGTATGTAAAAAAAGAATTTAAAAAAATCAATATTTAATTTTTTTTTACCTGTCAGTATTCATTTATAAACATATCGAACCAATTATAACAACCTTGAAATAGTCCTCTTCTTCGGCCTGCAAGCCGAACTGATTAAATGACGTCCTCTATCAGCCGACAAATTTAAATTAGCTAATTAAAGCCTAAAAAATATTCGCATGGAAAAAATAAGAATACAATTTCTGTCAACAAGTATAGCAGTTATGTGTATGGTATTCATTAATCCGGTAAAGGCTCAGTCGCCAAGCAGCTTGTCAGATATTCTCCTTCAAAAAAACATTATTACTCAGCGAGAGGCGGATTCTTTGGCTGTTCATGCACAGTTTGAGGAAAAGGAAAAAACACAAAATAAAAATTTTATAATTGGAATGGAATTCCGTCCAAGATTAGAATACCGCAACGGTTATAAACAACTGCCAAACGATACAACAACTCCGGCTTATTTTGGTACTCAAAGATGCCGCCTAAATTTTACGTACTCACAACCAAAATTTAAAATTCATACTTCTATGCAAGACATAAGAGTTTGGGGACAATACGGACTAACGTCCACCTCCGGTTCGTTAAATGTGTATGAAGCCTATGCCGAAACATTTTTTACTGATAAGCTTTTAGTAAAAATTGGTCGGCAGAAAGTAGAACTGGACAATGGAAGAATATTTTCAGCGGCGAACTGGAGCCAGGCAGGAAGGGCGCATGATGGCTTAAATTTAATTTACAAAAGCAATAAGCTAAGGTCGGAGGTAATGAATTTTTTTAATCAAACTTCAGAAAAGATATTCGAAACAAATTTTGCTCCAACCACATTCAGCAATTATAAATCTCTAAGTGTGCACTACCTTCATGTAAAACTTCATAAATACATTACTTTAACTACCATTAATGCCGCCGACGGATACCAAAGTAAAAAAAGTTATCGAACAATGTATGTGCGAGGTACATCTGGCGGACGACTCGAGTTTGAAAAAGGGAAAACCTATGTTACCATGAGTGGATACTATCAATTCGGGCAATTGCAGTCCGGACAGGATATTGCAGCCTATTACCTCCAGCCCGAAGTACGATATAAATTGAAAAAACTTACAGCCCGCTTAGGCTTAGAATATATGAGCGGAGATGATGCAACCCACACATCCAAGTTTTCAAAATCTTTTGTTCCGCTTTATGGAGTTGCCTGGAAATTTATGGGCAACATGGATTATTTTACTTCATTTCCCAATGATGTGAAAAACGGCGGACTTATCAACCCCTATCTATTTCTGATTTATGAAATAAATAAGAAGTTGGCTATCCGTGCCGATGGGCACTTATTCTATTTGCAAAACAAGGTGTTGGATTCAAAGAAAAACGAAATTGATCCTTATCTTGGTTTCGAGAACGACCTTTCGATAAAATATAAAGTCAATGATTATACTACTATTGATTTTGGTTTTTTACACATGTTTGCCGAGCAATCAATGGAACTGCTAAAAGGCGGTAGTAGCAACGGAGTTCCCTTTTCTTCCTACCTGATGATAACCTTTAAACCCGAGCTTTTTAATCATAAACTCTAACTGATTACACATTTAAAACAATATGGCCATGAAAAAATTAATTTTACTACCCGCATTTGCTATTCTGCTGACACTTGCCGGATTCAAATTTCAAAATTCCCAACCAATAAACATTGCCGTTGCGGCCAATTTAAAAGTTGCAATGGATTCAATTATTTCAGTTTATAAATCAGCGTTCCCGGATGAAAAAATACAAGCCACTTATGGTTCTTCAGGAAATTTCTACGAACAAATAACTAACGGAGCGCCATTCGATATTTTCTATTCTGCCGATATGAACTACCCAAACAAGTTGAGAGATAACAAAATCGCCATCTCTCCGGTAAAACTCTACGCCATTGGGAGGCTAGCCCTTTGGAGTAAAAAAATCGACCCAAACACTCAGCAATTAAATTCTATTCTCGATGCTTCAATAAAGAAAATTGCAATTGCCAATCCGGCAACTGCCCCTTATGGTGCACGATCGGTTGAGAGCCTAAAATTTTACAAAGTATATGATAAGATAAAAAGCAAACTTGTTTATGGAGATAATATTGCCCAAACAGCACAGTTTGTTTCTTTTGGCGCAGCCGATATAGGTATTATTGCACTGTCGGAAATGTTGTCGCCAAAAATGAAAAAAGAGGGCGGAAAATATTTTATTATTCCC
>JADLGT010000335.1 GCA_020849195.1 Bacteroidia bacterium | reverse complement strand
TGCAAAGTCTTATGCTTGAGTTAATGAGTAATAAATCAGAAATTCTTAAAGACATTGCCGGTAACGAGTCGGAAATTAAATTGTTACTTAATTACCGCAATAAGGAATATTTGGTAGCACAACTCAATGATTCGTCGTCTGCAGCTCTTCCTCCGGTTGAAACAATTATTTTCGATTCGATTGAGCAAACAGCTTTTGTTAGTCGCTACGATTTACAGATGGCTGCGCTCGAAGCTGAGTTAGGTAAAAACGAATTGCAGTTGGCTAAAAAGGAAGCCATTCCCGATGTGAATTTCGGCGCTCAATACGATAAATTCGGTACATATAATAATGGCTATATGGGCTTGCTGATTGGGCTTCCGCTTCCTTTGTGGAATCTTAATCAGGGCAATGTAAAAGCGGCAAAGGCCCGCTACGATCAGCTAACTCTTGCCCGGCAAAAGAAAGAACTCGAAGTACATGTTTCTCTCGAAGAAGTTTATCGCTCGCTTCTTACTGAAGGTCAACTGTACCGAGCCGTGTCAAAAGATTTTCAAAAATCTTCCGATGATATTTATAAAAATATTTACGAAAGCTATAAAAATCGCACTATTGGGCTCATTGAATTTCTTGAATATTTTGAGTCGTATAAAAACACAACATTTAATTTTATCGAAATTGAAACAGATTTTAGAATTCAATTGCAGCGCTTGAATTTGGAGCTAGGGAAAGATATTTATTAAAATTAAAATCATGAAAAAATTACTATTAATAAAATTCGTAGATACGCTGAAGTGTATGGCGCTTATGATTGTTTTGTTTTCATGTAAATTGAAAAGTAGCGACGAAACAGAATCACAGAAACCCTATATGCTTAGCGATTCGGTTCTTAAAATAATACGTATTGATACCGTTAAAACGCACCTGCTTGAAGGTTTGCTCGACCTAAACGGCGAGATAACATTTAATGAAAATTCGGTAGTTCGTGTAATGCCTCTGATTGATGGTGTAGTTGAAGACGTTCGTGTTCAGCTTGGCGATTATGTGAAACAGGGCGAAGTTATTGCGACGGTGAAGAGTTCTTACTTGACTGATTTGCAAAGTAAGTTATCGGCGGCAACGGCTGAAATGAATATTGCCAAAAAAAAATATGAAGTAACAAAAACGCTCGCCGACAAAGGAATCAATTCCGAAAAAGACGTATTAGAAGCGCAACAAAATTTAAACAAAGCGGAAGCCGAGTTTGCAAATACCAATAAAGAGTTAACGATTATTGGTGGAACTATTTCGGGCAACATTGCTCAAATTAAGTCTCCGGTAAGTGGTTATGTTGTTTCGCGTGGAGTAAATCCAAATCAAGTTATTGAAAAAGGAGTTAACGATCCTCTATTTATTGTTTCCGATTTAAAACAGGTATGGGTAATAGCCAATGTTTACGAATCGGATATTGAAAAAGTTAAAACAGGAGAAGATGTAAGTATTGTTACCATTGCCTATCCCGACAAAGTATATTCGGGTACAATCGATTATTTGTCGAACGTACTCGACCCCGAAAGTAAAACAATGAAAATACGTATAGTGCTTGATAATCCGCATAACGAATTAAAGCCCGATATGTTTGCGAAAGTTTCGCTGCGCTATGAAAACAATATCGAGGTACCATCTATTTCAAAAGATGCTGTTGTGTTTGATGAAAGTAAAAGTTACGTGATAATTTATGAAGACAGAGATAAACTTTCAGTGCGACCGATAGAACTATATCCTGCCAATAAAGATGTGTTATACATAAAAAAAGGATTAAAAGCCGGCGAAAAAATAATCGGGAAGAATCAATTGCTTATTTATAACGAGCTAACCTCGTTTTAAAAACAAACGATTTGAATTAAAATGGATAAGTTCATAAAAAACATTATTAGTTTTTCGCTTAAGAACAAACTCTTTGTTTTTGCCATGACATTGGTAACCATTGCAGCCGGTGTATGGAGTTATCTAAACACGCCCTTGGAAGCCTTCCCCGATGTTACCAACGCACAAATAGTTATTATTACCCAATGGCCGGGGCGTAGTGCCGAAGAGGTGGAAAAATTTATTACAGTTCCAATAGAAATAGAAATGAACAGCGTACAGAAAAAAACTACGCTTCGCTCTACCTCGCTATTTGGGCTTTCGGTTATAACCATCATTTTCGACGACGGTATTGATGACACTTTTGCCCGCCAACAAGTAATGAGCCGGATAGTGAACATTGATTTACCTGATGGTGTACGGGCCGATCTGCAGCCACCGTATGCGCCAACCGGAGAGATTTACAGATACACCCTCACGAGCAAAATTCGTTCATCGCGCGAATTAAAAACTTTACAAGATTGGGTGGTTGAACGTCAGTTGAAATCGGTGCCCGGCGTAGCCGATGTAGTGAGTTTTGGTGGTGAGGTTAAAGCCTATGAGATAACTGTAAATCCCTATCTCCTCAAAAAATACAACCTTACGGCAATCGATCTTTTTTCGGCAGTTTCAAAAAGTAATTTGAATGTAGGCGGAGATGTAATTCAAAAAAGCGGGCAATCGTACGTAGTACGCGGTATAGGCTTACTTAATAATACCGAAGAAATTAGGAACGTAGTTATTACACGTATTAAAGGCACACCAATTTTGGTTAAAAATGTTGCACTAGTGAGCGAAAGTGCGCTTCAACGGTTGGGCCAAGTAGGTCGTAACGAAAATCCGGATGTTGTGGAAGGTATTTGCTTGTTACGTAAAGGCGAAAACCCGGGAGAGGTACTTACTAAACTCCGAGAAAAAGTTAACGAAATTAATTCTGTTTTTTTACCGGACGATACCAAAATACAAGCGTTTTACGATCGTACTAACCTTATTAATTTCTGCACCGAAACTATTTTACATAACCTTACCGAGGGAATACTATTGGTTACATTTATTGTACTTCTGTTTATGGCCGACTGGCGCACAACGGTTGTTGTTTCCATTATTATACCTCTTGCCCTTCTGTTTGCCTTTATCTGTCTGCGTTTAAAAGGCATGAATGCGAACTTGCTGTCAATGGGAGCTATTGATTTTGGTATTATTATCGACGGCGCAGTTGTAATGGTAGAAGGAATTTTTGTTACGCTCGATCAACTGGCTCATAAAATCGGAATGGAAAAATTCAATAAAATTTCCAAATTAGGTCTAATTAAAAAATCGGGAATACAAATGGGCAAAGCAATATTTTTTGCTAAAGCTATTATATTAACCTGCTTATTTCCAATTTTTGCTTTCCAAAAGGTGGAAGGAAAAATGTTTTCGCCGCTTGCATTCACTTTAGGCTTTGCTTTATTAGGAGCGCTAATATTCACACTCACACTTGTGCCCGCCTTATCTGCGGTGTTGTTAAAACAAAATGTTCGTGAAAAAAATAATCCCGTTGTCAATATATTAACAAACAGCTATAGCCGCCTTTTTGCATTTGTTTACAAACACAAAAAAGTAAGTTTGATTGTAGCGGGATTGCTGCTTCTTGTTTGTTTCGGGCTTTCGAAACTACTTGGTACCGAATTTTTACCACAGTTAAATGAAGGCTCTATATATGTGAGAGCAACATGTCCGATAAGTATTTCACTTCAACAGTCAACAGAGCTTACACAGAAGATGAGAAAAATTTTTCGTTCGTATGCCGAAGTGCGAAAGGTTCTTTCGCAAACCGGCCGCCCTAACGACGGAACAGATCCAACAGGTTTTTACAACATTGAATTTTTTGTCGATATTTTTCCAAAAGGCGATTGGAAGCGAAGTATTGCTAAGGCGGATTTGATTAACGAGATGCAAAAACGTCTCGAAGAAAATTGTCCCGGAATTAATTTTAATTTTTCACAACCTATAATGGACAATGTTGAAGAGGCTGTGAGTGGTGTTAAAGGATCTATTGCAGTAAAAATATATGGCTACGATTTGGAACAATTGCAAAAATTTGCCGACACAGCTTATATGCAGCTAAAAACAGTAAAAGGTATTGAAGATCTTGGAGTCATTCGAAATATTGGGCAACCCGAATTGCAAATTAATTTTGATCAAAATAAAATGGCTTTGTACGGTGTTTCAACCGACGAGGCGGAAGGCGTGGTAGAAAGGGCTATTGGAGGTAAGGCTGCATCAATTATTTACGAAGGGCAGCGAAAATTCGATTTGAGGATTCGCTATGGAAAAGAGTTTAGAAGCAACGAAGAAGATGTTGCTAATTTAATGGTACCAACCGACAGAGGAAGTAGGGTGCCTATTAAGCAAATTGCCGATATACGTACAATTACAGGTCCTTCGTTAATTTTTCGCGAAGAAAACGCGCGTTTAAGTGCTGTTAAATTTTCGGTACGAGGAAGAGATATGGGGAGTGCTGTTATGGAAGGTATTCAAAAGGTGGATAAAGCACTTCACTTACCAAAAGGGTATAAAGTAATTTGGAAAGGCGATTTTGAAAATCAAATTCGTGCAACAAAAAGTTTATCGCAAACTGTTCCTTTAGCATTGTTTGTAGTATTTCTATTATTGTATATTTCTTTCGGCAATGCAAAAGATTCGTTTATTGTATTAATTAATGTTTTGTTTGCAATAGCCGGTGGTGTCTTAGCCCCCTAAAAGACTGG
>JADLGT010000334.1 GCA_020849195.1 Bacteroidia bacterium | reverse complement strand
TCTGGTATGCTTTTACGCCACTGATAAGCATTGTAAGACTATTAATCGAATATTGATAATGATAAATATTTTCATCATCGCAGGCAATCAGGTAATCGTCGGCATCTATCTGCACCGCTGACCAAATTTTACCTGCCGGCAAAATATGAGGTGTAAAAAAATTATTATAGATAATAGAATATATTTCCATTTTTCCTTGCCCGGCCTCGTTGCTAAACAGGTAAACCTCGTTAGCACTTTTGTACGCATAGGCCACCACGTCTCCGGTAATATAGGTTTCCTGTACGCCAAAATCGGTAGCCAAATAAAATGTTACCAATTTTTTTGTCGGTCCCGATTTATCTTTTGCTTCTACCAAAACATAATCTCCATTTTCAACCGCTTTAATAGGATAAAAATTAGTTGATGCCAACACTGCGTGAAACTGTTGCAAGCCGACATTATCATACGACTTTATATCGCCCGAATAATATGAAACATAGGGCTTAGACCAAGCCGACATAGAAGTGAAATACGGAAAAGTAGAAATAACAACGTTTTCTGACCATTTAATTGTTCTCGTTGCAAGATCAATACTTTTAAAACTACCTGTATAATTTCCGCACACAAATAAGTTTTGATAATACGAGCTTATTCCCGAGCCTGAATAATCGCTTGTAAAGCTCATTTTGTTTGACGCTGTCAAGGAAGAATCGATCTTAACCACATTTAACGTTGATGCGTTTCGTGTTACGGCATAAATACTTTTTCGGTACAAAGGAGCTTCTTTAATAAATAGTTTCAAAAATGCCGGAGTTGTATTTGTTCCATCAGACGCTTCAACACATATATAATACATTCCGGTGGGAAGATGTACATCATATAAAGTATATAAACGATTTAACGCAACTTGTTTCCCTTTTACACTAAGTACTACCGGTTGCTGCATAGCAGACATTTGATCATTCAATAATTTGATGGTTATTATGCTCAAACCTTTGTCATCGCTTATTTCGGCCTTTAATGTAAATGTATCGTACACGTTGAATAGCTGATTTTCAGACGGGGCAGTAATCGTTACCTGAGGCGGAACAGCATCTCTGTCTTTTTTGCATTGAAAAGACAAAAGAATAAATATGAAATAAACACTATTGTTAATAAGTCTTTTGCCCATTGAATAAATTTACAATTTTAAAACGTTAACTTAATAATTCGTTCCTCTTTTTAGCGAAAGCAACTTTGGTGAGCAAAATTTAAGCTCAATTTGCGAATATTTTTTTGTTGAAATCGTGTTTGCCTATTGTTAATAATGCTATTGTTGGATGAACTACATTTGGCTTCCCAAAAAATTAATAAAGCAGGGAGAAAAAATACAAACACGACGAATTAATAATTTGACAAATAGATGGCAGAAATAGATGTAAAAGACAGTTCAAGAAGACGAACAAGCAAACCGGGTTTCATTGGTCAGCAGTTAAATGATATTGGTAAAATGCCTCCACAGGCAGTTGATTTGGAAGAAACTGTATTAGGTGCTTTAATGTTGGAGAAAGATGCTTTAACGAATGTGATTGATATTCTACAGCCTAAAACTTTTTATAAAGAGGCGCATGAGAGAATATTCGGAGCCATAAAACGTTTGTTTGAAAAATCAGAGCCGGTAGATATTTTAACGGTAACTCAAGAACTGAAAAAAACCGGCGAGCTTGAAATTGCAGGCGGTGCTTATTACATTACGCAACTTACAAATAGAGTTGCATCTGCTGCCAATGCCGAATTTCATGCACGTATTATTGTTCAAAAATTTATTCAACGCGAATTGATACGTATATCAACCGAAACTATTCGCGACGCTTACGAAGAAACATCAGATGTATTTGATTTACTCGATGCCGCCGAAAGTAATTTATACTCCGTTGTATCGGGAACCATTCGTAAAGAATACGATAAGATGAGTTCGCTGATTGGTAAAGCCATTCAGCAAATTGAAACAGCACGTAATCAACAAACGGGCGTAACAGGTGTTGAAAGCGGATTTACCGACCTCGACCGCGTTACATCGGGTTGGCAAAACTCCGATTTAATTATTATTGCCGCTCGCCCTGCAATGGGTAAAACAGCGCTTGTAGTTTCCTTAGCACGAAATGCTGCGGTCGATTTTTCAAAACCGGTAGCCATTTTTTCGCTCGAAATGTCGTCGATACAATTAGTAAACCGACTTATATCCAGCGAAGCTGAAATCTCAGCCGAAAAATTAAAAAAAGGACAACTTGAAGATCATGAATTTCATCAACTCAATACCAAAATAAATAAACTTGCTGAAGCACCTTTATTTATTGATGATACACCCGCACTTACCATATTTGAACTTCGTGCCAAAGCCCGTCGTTTAAAACAGCAGCACAACATTAGCCTTATTGTAGTTGACTATTTACAACTAATGCAGGCCGGAGGAGATAATAAAACAGGTAACCGCGAACAAGAAATCAGCACTATTTCCCGCTCGCTCAAAAGTTTGGCTAAAGAACTGGAAATACCCGTTATTGCTCTCTCTCAATTAAGTCGTGCCGTTGAAACACGCGGAGGAGATAAAAAACCTCAACTAAGCGATCTGCGCGAATCGGGAGCTATTGAACAGGATGCGGACATGGTTTTGTTTATTCATCGGCCCGAGTATTATGGGCTTACGGAAGATGGACAGGGCAATTCTACTAATGGCGTTGCCGAAATTATTATTGCCAAACATCGCAACGGACCCGTTGGAAGCGTTAACCTTAAATTTATTGACCGCTTCGCTAAGTTTGCCGACTTAGAAACTAACTCATATAATGCGAACGCAGGTTTAGACCCTTCATCCGATTTCAATCCGCTTCCTCCCAATACTATTACGCGGGGGTCGAAAATGAATGACATTGAAGAAGATCCGTTTTAAGAGTTAAATTTTTACTTCCCTAAGTTATCCGGACAAGTATCGCACTTTTTAGGCGATTGGAATTTAAACGTATAGCCAAGGCTTAGAATAAGTTCGTAACAAAAAAAACTTTGATTGACCTTTCCTTGATCTACTTCCAAACCAAAATACCTTGCGTAGTCTATTTTGTTTGTAAACTCAAGGTAAACATGTTTCGCAAACACTGCACGCAAACCTGCTTCTATACCGGTATTCCAGCCTCCCAACTGAAAATGTGGCGTATTACTATTGCCAAAAATTGTATTCTCAACGTGTGGCACCAATGGTCCTACTCCAAACTTAGCCAATCCCGAAATAACCATTCCGTTGTTCGCCGTGTTTATGAGATTAAATTTTTTAACTAAGTTGAACAGAAAAAAATTTGCCCCATTATTTAATTGGTACACCAACGTATTTGATGCAACTACAATTGTTGTGTCAACATTACGTCCTTTTAGAGTACCTGTAACACGAGTCGTTTGACCATTTGCTACCACATATTTTGTATGATCGAAATTCAGTTCGAATGCAAGATCTTGTTTCTCGTTGAAGAAATACCCAATGCGATAGTTGTATTGAGGAATGGTTAAAGCTCGTTGAAATAGCTTATCCCAACCAATGTGGTCGTTAGCCCGAATATTATTAAACGTAAAATTACTGTTTAATCCGGGCAGGTCGGCATGAATATTACTAGTGCTATACCACTCTTTATTATATCCCCACGACAAATAAAAATTTCCGTTGCGCACAAATTTTTTTTGGGAAAAACTATGTAGTGCCGTAAGCAATACACAAAAAAGAAAAGTAAATTTATAGCTGTTCATTTTTACAGGCTCAAAAATACACTTTAATAAAACTGCATGAGCTGATATCGATCATAATAAAAAAACCTGTTTCAATAAATAAAACAGGTCTTCGTAAAAATGAGGCACTTAACGTTTGGGGCGATGAGCCGCTCCACTACCATGCCACCCTCTTTCCTGTACATGGCATGAGCTTACTGCAAATGCAACAGTGGCAAGCAAAAAAAGCAACAGTGTAATTTTTTTTATTGATGTTTTCATTGTATTGAATAATATATATGACATACGAAGATATTTATATTAATGCGATGCTGCAATAATTTTTGGGTGAAAAATTCACGTTTAGAGTTCTCCTCAACAAAATATACATTGCTGTCATTTTCTATTGCAGTCAAGCCACAGCTTAAATTACAAAAGGCGATATATCTTCACCAATGTCATACGATAGAAATAGTTTATAAAAAATCGCTCTTAAAAGCTGTCTGCAACAAAAATTACCATTTATCGCTACCTGTTTCATGAAGACGAAATATTTTTTGGTTTCTTTTTTTCATCTCACATAGTATCTTCCTCTTTGATGCGGAAAGAATAATTTATTGGTTGCCTCAATAATTTTTGAAGAGGTAGTTGCTTTTATACGTACTAAATTTATTGGTATATTCGTGTTTATTAGAAACACTAAAATTATGAATCATAAAACCGATGTTGAAGCAGTAGATGCTTTCAATTTAAAGTATAACGAACTGAAAAAAGAAATTTCTAAAGTAATTGTTGGGCAGGACGAAGTGATTAAAGATGTGCTCATTTCTATTTTCAGTAAAGGACATTGCTTACTTGTAGGTGTTCCGGGTTTGGCCAAGACTTTGTTGATAAATACCATTTCTGATGTCTTGGGGCTATCCTACAATCGGATACAGTTTACTCCCGACTTAATGCCTTCCGACATTATTGGTACCGAAATACTCGACGAGAACAGACAGTTTAAATTTGTAAAAGGACCGCTGTTTGCAAATATTATTCTTGCCGATGAAATTAACCGTACTCCACCTAAAACGCAGGCTGCCTTGTTAGAAGCCATGCAAGAGCGTGCGGTAACAACTGCCGGTAAACGATATGAATTAGGTAACCCGTTTTTTGTACTGGCCACTCAAAACCCGATAGAGCAGGAGGGAACCTACCCTTTGCCCGAGGCGCAACTCGACAGATTTATGTTTAATGTAATGCTCGACTATCCTAAATACGATGAAGAAATCAGGGTGGTTAAAAACACTACCTCTGATTATAAAGTACAGTTAACTAAAATTCTTACAACGGATGAGATAATTTATTTTCAGGAATTGGTAAGACGAGTTCCTATTACCGATAATGTTTTGGAATACGCTGTTAGCCTGGCCCGAAAAACCCGTCCTGAAAGCAGCGAAGCTTCCGAAAAAGTTTCAAATTATTTATCGTGGGGAGCAGGTCCAAGAGCATCGCAGTTTTTAGCAATTGGCGCTAAGTGTAACGCAATATTAAATGGGAAATATGCGCCCGATATTGAAGACGTTAAATCGGTTGCACCGGCTATTCTACGCCATCGTGTAGTGCGTAACTACAAAGCCGAAGCCGAAGGCATAAGCGTTGATTCGATTATTAAAAGTCTGATTAATTAAATACCATGAATAGAGAAACAATAAGTTTAGCGCAAACTTCGGCGTTTTCTTCTCTTATTGTCGATTACATTAATAACGAGTCCAAACTCGCTGCATTTTACAAATATCCATTCAACATTTCCTCTTTTAAACAAGCTATTGCCGATAAAGCCAATGAGTTTATCGATCGTAAACTTTTAGTTGAAGTTTTAAAAGAACAATATTCGGCACAAAACATAAATGTAGAATCTCTACACATAGATCGGCTTGAAAACCCTGCGACTTTTACGGTATGTACCGGCCATCAGTTGTGTTTGTTTACCGGACCCTTATATTTTATATATAAACTTATTACTGTAATTAATTTATCTGAAGAGCTAAAGAAAAACTATCCTGCATATAATTTTGTTCCTGCTTACTGGATGGCAAGTGAAGACCACGACTTTGAAGAAATAAATCACATTCACTTGTTTGGAAAAAAAATAGAGTGGAACGCCGAACAAGCGATTGGCGACGAACGACGTATTGCCGGTGCAATAGAAACCAAGAGCATATTAACACTTATTAATGAACTAAAGCCTATTCTTGGAGAAACGCTTAATGCCAAAGAACTTATTACATTATTTGAGCAGGCCTATCTTACTAATAAAAATTTGGCTGATGCTACACGCGCTCTTGTGCATAGCTTATTTGGCAAATATGGTTTACTGGTAATTGACGCAAATGACCACCGATTTAAAAAACAGATTACCGGAATTATCAAAGACGATGTATTAAATAATAGTAATTATAAAATCATTC
>JADLGT010000333.1 GCA_020849195.1 Bacteroidia bacterium | reverse complement strand
TGGCAAGGCTAACACAATAGCCATTATACTTACTAATAGTGTTCCCAAAAGTAATGGCAGCGTTCCAAACAAAGGAGATGGTGTGGCCGTAGGCAAATATTCTTTTCCTAAAAAAAAGTCCGAAACTGAAATATTTCCTATGGGTAATTCTTTGATGCTGGAGCTTTGTTTGGGTGCGTATTGTTGAGGAATAAAAGCTATAATACCTTCATCATCTTTAATCACTATTGCTAATTTTTCAGGTAGCAGTTTGTAATTTTCTCCAAGCTCTTCATCTGAGTATTGTTGAAAGATTTCATCAATTCTAAAGATGCGAATTTCTTTGTCAGCACCACCTAATTCTTTCCAGTTTGTAATTTCCGAATCAAAGACCTCTTTTATTTCTTCTGGACTTAAATGATTTATCTTATTTTTTGAATTTACAATTAAAACATAGCCTTTTTCTATGGCCGGTGTTTTAAAAAGCCCCAAGCCTTCTTTGAAAAGAAACAGAGAGATAAACAGTATAGCGATCCCTGTAATGGCACCGCTAACTGTTAGTAATTGTTTGATAATTGTATTTGAAATTTTCTTAAACATTTCTATAATAAAAATTCAATTTTCAGAAAACTTATTTTAAATCAACATAACCAACTTCATCTACTATTTTTTGTCCGGCAGGAGAAAGTATGAAGTTGATATAAGGTTTTACTTTTGATTCCGATTTTGCGAGATAGTAGTAGAATAAAGGTCTAACAATGGGGTAGGTTTTATTTTTTGCATTAGCATAAGATGGCTCAACAAATGTTTTCCCACCATTATAAGAAACGTGCAAGTCTTTTACACTTTTATTTACATAAGCTAAACCCACATAAGCAATAGCACCTTTTGTTTGACCTACTGATTGAATGATGGCTCCATTAGCGGGCATACTCATAATACCCGACATATAGTTTTTATTTTTTAGAACGCTTTCCTTGAAAAATTCATAAGTTCCAGATGAAGTTTCACGAGCATAAGGAATAATTTTCAAATCTTCTCCACCTACTTCTTTCCAGTTTTTTATTTTCCCAGTGAAGATACCTTCTAATTGTTCGCGCGTAAGATTAGAAACTTTGTTTGCAGGATTTACAATAATTGCCATTGCATCATAAGCAATGATGACTTCTTTTAAAGTATTTCCGCCTTCCTGAACTTTTTGTCTTTCATCAAATTTCATTTTTCTTGATGCTTGCGCGATATCAGTTGTACCTTCAATCAGAGCAGCAATACCCACTCCACTTCCGCCTCCGGTAACTGTGATGCGACTGTTAGCATTACTCTTCATAAATACTTCTGCTGCTTTTTGTGTAATAGGCAAAACAGTTTCAGATCCTTTAATTTTTTGTGCATTTACTTGTGATACCATTGCTACGATACCTAATGCGAATACGATTACTTTTTTCATTTTTTATTATTTTACTTGTTTAATAATTACAGTGTAAAATTGCGCTTAGAATATTACAGGTGGTTTTAATTTCTGTTACAATTCGGTTACGATTTAGAATTTGTATTGAAGCCTAAGTGTGAAAACATCATCTTTAATGTCTTTATCATAACCGGTAAGATTTTTTGATGTTTCGTTTTTCACCAACTCATAATAAGCAGTAGCTCTCAGGTTATTGTTTATTTTCCATAGTAAACCAAGTCCTGTTGTTTGATAGGCGATGTCGCCTTTTCCGATACCATTCAACCCTATTTGGTCTTTAGAAACCTTAGTATTAGGATCATACCAATCGTATTTGACTACGGCAGAAAATGGTAGTTTCCCAAAATCTTGGACTAAACAAACATAGCCTCCGCTAAAGTTTCGGATATAAGTATCAGAAGTGCCTACGGTAGCACTATTGGGGCTTTTACTGCCAGTTTTGTCTCCAGGTTGTGTACCGGTAATAAATTCACCCGAAATAGAAGTTAATCCGAATTTAGTGATAGCTCCAAATTGAGCATCAAACCCGAAATATTCTCTTTTGGCGTGTTTCCCTTTATTGGCAGCCGTACTATCAACAACAAAGGCATTATTCTGAAGCCTATAAATATTTTTAGTTCCCTGATACACACTTCCGTTATAATAAGAAACTCCACCGCTAACTTTTATAGTTTCATTGAAACTCTTGTTTAAAGATAAATGGCCAATAAAATCTTTTCTGTTTTTAATATCCGATTTAATTCCATTTCCCGCAAAAAGTCCTGCATCCAATTTCAAAATATTCCAAGGTGATGTTTTCTTTGCTTGCAAGGATACCATTGCGCCTAAATCTCTTTCTTCGGGAAATAATGTTGTAATTACGGTTGCACGCTCAGGTGATTCTCTAAGTGAAGAAGACCTTTCTATTTCATAACCAAATGGTCGGTTGAATACCCCCACTTTAAAAGTACTTGCACTATATTTTAAATCTTTTAGTTGCAGATAGGCATCTTTTAATACAATTCCTTTATCCGTCATATCAATTTGAAATACCCCTGTTGCAATACCTTTTTCATACGAAAATTTCAAACGACCTCTGCGGATACCGATACGGTTAAAATCACTATTTAGGTCGGTGTTGGGAGAACCCACTTTCAGTGCAGCATTACCTTGTCCATATTGAAATTGACCCTGAAAATATCCGGATACTTTAAAACCGTTTAAGACTTCAAGTTTACTAACGTTTTCTTCTAATTGTGCTAATCTTGCTGAATCTGATTCCTGAGCATAGGATTTTGCGATTCCTAATAATCCGACAGCTCCAATAAGCAACATCTTGTGTGCTCGTCTTTTTGCTTTTACTTTCATTATTTATTATTTATTTAATGATGCAAAAGTCAATCTTGGATATTACGGAACGATTACAAGGCGTTTAAGAATTTGAGACAAAATTGTCGAATTGGGTTTAACTTGCAAATAACGGTCCGGCGGCTTTGCGAAGTTTCCTCCGGAGCGTAGCTCACGAGAGGAAATTTTGCAAAGCCGCTTGATGTGCGAAGTTCGCGAAGCGACTGAGCTCATCAGGCGGTGGAAGCCGCCGGACCGATGTGGCGAAATTCGCTACGCTCTTTCGCCACATCGGTCCGGCGGCTTGACGCAGGCAGGGATTTTTAGCACTACCGTTGATGCGAAGAACCACAGTTCAAATATAGTACAAAAGTTCAAACGGAGCAATTAACCCCTGCTTGTATTCAAACCGCTTGTTGTAGGCAGTTTATATTTTGTCAGTCGTTGAATGTAGTCTGTTACCTTGTTTAATACACTTTCTACTGCTTCTTTGTGTGGCGTGTGTCCTACATTTGGAATAATGTATTTTTCGGCTTTTCCGTTTACTTGGCTGATTGTCTTTTCAACTTGTTCCAAAGTTCCATATTCGTCTGATTCGCCCTGAATAAACAAAAGCGGACAAGTGATTTTGGGCAACAAATGTTCAATATTCCAATCTCTGTAATCGCTTCGTGTCCATGTTTCCGTCCACGCTTTGAATATGGTTTCCACTTTATCGCTGTGATACTTTTGTAAACGTTCGGGCAAATTTGTGGTTTTGTAATTTTCTATCGCTTCATAAATTCCTTGTAGCGTAATGTCTTCTACAAAAATATGGGCTGCTTCTACGATAATCGCTTTTATTCTTTCGGGATATTTATTTGCTGTAATTAAAGAAACTGAACCACCGTCACTATGCCCGAATAAAATAGCATTGTTTATTTCAAATGTTGTTAATAATTCATTCAAAATATCTGTTTCTAATTCTAAATAGTTGATTGGTCTTTCGTGTGTGGGCATTGGATCTGATTTTCCGTAACCCAAACGGTCATACGCTAATACATTGCATTGGGTGGCTTCTGCTAATTTTGTTGGAAAATCACGCCAAAGTTGGACACAACCTAAACTATCGTGAAGAAATACAATCGTTGGGCGGTTTTCATAATTTTTTTGAAAATCTATGTAAAGTTGTTTGTCGTTTATGTTTACCAATTCACACCTACTTCTCTGCTTCATCTATTATATTTTATTGGTTCCTCCCAGTTTTATTTTTTCTTCTTCCAAGTCTATCTTATGCAAGTAGTTTCGGATAAGGTCTTCATCAATTTTGTGTTCCACATTGTTTAAACTGATAAGCAATTCTCTTTGTTTGTTGAGCAATTCCAAATAAAGAGATTTCTTTTCATCCGTAAAATTTAAAGGCAAATCCTCATTATTTTCTTGCCAATGTTGTAACAGTTGAGCAAGCTCTTTTTTCTCTTTTATCTTTTCACCATATTTTTCTTGAATCAATTTTGTGGAATGATTGAAAAGCTCTCTTTTTATTTTTGTGTGCGCTTCTTCCTCTGGTAAATGGTCGTCAAATTTTGGAACACCAATAACTCTTATGACATAAGGAAGAGTTAATCCTTGCAATAATAAAGTCGTAAGAATAACGATAAAAGTAATGAACAAAATCAAATTTCGTTGCGGAAACTCAATGCCACTTTCTAAAGTAAAAGGAATAGATAAAGCTGCAGCAAGCGATACCACGCCACGCATTCCTGCCCAGCCAATGATGATTGGCATTTTTGCATTAGGGGTTCTTGAATCTGCTACGGTTATAAAATTCCGCATAACCATAGTCGTTAGTACAGCTCCGTAAGCAGCCAATATGCGGACAATAATCAAAACTAATGTAACTAATAACCCATATCCAATAGCGACACCCAAACTAACATCTTCCAAGCCTGAAACTATCTCCGGGAGCTCTAACCCGATAAGCAGAAACACCAATCCGTTCAGTAAAAACACCAAACTTTCCCATACATTAAATCCTTTTAACCTTGAGCTGCTACTGATAAATTGATATCTTTTGGTGGAAAGAAATAAACCGCCACTCACTACTGCGAGTACCCCCGAACTATGTACTTCTTCCGCCACGATATACATAACAAAAGGAGCAACAAGGGTAAGTATCGTATCAATATTGGCATCGGTGGGTAATTTTTGATGTGCTTTCATAAAAACCCAAGCGATTAATAAACCAATTCCTACACCACCAATCACCATCCATATAAAATTAAAAACTGCATTGTACCAAATAAATTGTCCGGTGGCAACGGCTATTAATCCAAATCGGAAAATAATTAGTGATGAAGCATCGTTGAGTAAACTTTCTCCTTCCAATAAAGTAATTATTCTTTTGGGAACTTTTACAAACTTTAATATCGCAGCTGCACTCACTGCATCGGGTGGCGATACAATACCGCCCAACAAAAAACCCAATGCTAACGACATACCCGGAATAAAGGCATTGGCAACAAAAGCAACAGAAACGGCAGTTATCAAAACCACCGGAAATGCAAAGCTGAAAATAATGCGTCTCCATCGCCAGAATTCTTTCCACGAAATAGCCCAAGCAGCCTCGTATAATAAGGGCGGTAGAAAGATGATGAAAATGAGTTCGGGATTAATGTGCAATACGGGAACACCGGGTATAAAGCTAATCAACAAACCGGCAACTACCAGCACCACAGGGTATGCAACTTTTATTTTCGTTGCCAACATCACCAATAGAATAATGGCAATTACTAACCCAATATAAAATAGAAAATCTTCTACCATAATTTATTAATTCAAACTCCTATATTCAACAGGTGATAAGCCTGTTTTTTGTTTAAAAAATCTTGTAAAATGTTGTGGATATTTAAAGCCCAACTCGTAAGCAATTTCACTGATGGATTTATCCCAATCAAAAATACGTTCTTTTGCTATATCAATGACCTTGGTTTGAATATATTCTTGAGCGGTCTTGCCGGTTTCTTTCTTGATTAAATCACCAAAATAGTTATGAGAAAGATTTAATTCTTCCGCACAATAACCAACGGATGGCAAACCTATATCTGATGGCTTGTCAGAAGAAAAATATTCCTGCAACAAGTTTTCAAATCGTTCTAAAATTCCTCTATTAGCATTATCTCTGGTGATAAACTGGCGATCATAAAAGCGGATACAATAATTCAGAAACAACTCAATATTAGAGGTTATCAGTGTTTTACTATGCTTGTCAATAGACTGTTGCATTTCATATTGAATTTTGCCAAAGCAATCTAACACAATTTGTTTTTCCTTTTCGGAAAGGTGCAACGCTTCGTGCGAATCATAAGAAAAGAAAGAATAATCCTGAATGTGTTTGCCTAATGCAGTGCCTTTTATCAAATCAGGATGAAATACTAATGCCCAACCTTTTTGCTCTACGGCCACCGTACTCAATTGAACGCCCAATACCTGTCCCGGTGCAACAAAAACCAAAGTGCCTTCCTGAAAATCATACATGTTGCGACCGTATTTTAGCTCACCACATTTAAACTCTTTCAGGAAAATGATATACACTCCAAAGTTTAAAGTAATGTTTTTGGTAATGGGTTTGACTTTTTCTATATCAAAAACGGAAATTAGTGGATGAAGCGTAGGAACTCCCCGCAATTTATTATACGCATCTACACTGTCTATTTTTATGATTTCTTCCATGATTTATCCTTTTAACGATACAAAATTACTTCTATTATTTTTAGCAACTGCAATTCAAATAGGGTAATCAGTAATTATGGTAAGCAATACCGTAATCCGTATAAGGTGAGGGATAGATATTGTGCAGACCTTTGCATCATCAAATAACAAGACTGCAATGTCGCAGTTTTTTAAAATTAAAATAAAATGAAAAAAATCGGAGTATTTGGAACAGGTGAAGTTGGCAGAACTATTGCCACAAAATTAATTGAACTGGGCTACGAAGTAAAAATGGGTAGCCGAACTGCCAACAATGAGAAAGCCGTTGAATGGGCAAAACAGAATGGCGAAAAAGCAAGTACAGGCACTTTTGCCGATGCTGCTACCTTTGGCGAAATCATTTTTAATTGCACCAAGGGCGAAGCAACCTTAGCTGTTTTTGAACAAGCAGGACTTGAAAAGTTTGCAGGTAAAATCGTAGTTGACCAAAGTAATTCACTTGATATGAGCAATGGTTTTCCTCCTACATTATTGCCCGAATATATCAATACCACCTCTTTGGGCGAAGAAGTTCAGAAATTGATACCGGAAGCACATGTTGTCAAAACACTAAATGTAGTAAACTGCGCATTAATGACAAATCCAGCATTAACACCCGGTGATGCAACAATGCTTGTATGCGGAAACGAACAGCAAGCCAAACAAGAGGTGACCAAAATTCTAAATCAATTTGGATGGAATGATGTTCTTGATTTGGGTAATATAGTCGCTTCAAGAGGTATGGAAATGTTTATTACCACTTGGGTGCGGTTATTTATGGCCACAAATAATATCAATGTGACGTTTAAAATAAACCGCTAATGATGAATCGCCTGGAAGAATTCATTTTTTATTGGGTGTAGTAAGCTTAAGAAATTGCTTTTGCCACAATGGCCAATCTATAAAGAAAGTAAGCCTTCGGTGATGTACCTGAATGAAAATCCAACAGCAAAAACCATTGCCAACGAAGCACAGTTGAAACTGATGGAAGAATATTCCAGATGGAAAAGAATCGGAGAATAAACGTAAAAAGCGAATTTATGGAACTCAGCATCGTATTAAAATTTTTAAAAGACTTAGCCAAAAACAATAACAAAGAGTGGTTTTTACAAAATCAGGACAGGTACAAGTTTGCACGAAAAGTAGCTGAAGATTTTGTTGAACATATTGTCAACGAGATTAGCCTGTTCGATAATCAGATTCCACCAATGGACGCTAAAAAGTGTTTTTATAGAATGAATAGAGATGCCCGTTTTTTAGAGCCTGGCGAAGGGCCGTACAAAGAAAATATGGGAGCATTTATTTCTAAAGGAGGGAAACAGGGTGATTACGCAGGATATTACATTCACATTGAACCCGGAGCGTGTTTTCTTGGAGGCGGTCTGTATTCGCCCGAAGCACCAATTCTCCATGCAGTGAGAGATGAAATTGAGTATAATTTTAAAGACTTTAGCAGTATTGTCACCAACAAAAAATTTGTTCAACTGTTTGATAAAATAGAAGGAAAAAGTTTGGTCAATGTTCCTAAAAAATATCCGGCAGATAGTCCGGCAGGCGAATACTTGAAAATGAAATCCTATACCGTGTGGCATGATGTTGATGATAAAACATTTTGCAGCAAGTCATTTCCACACGATGCAACAGCCGTCTTTAAAACAATGAGTTCCTTCAATCGATTTTTAAATTACGCAATTGATAACAAAAATGAATAAGATGAAACAAATATTAGTAAATACCTATCTGTCAAAAGACGAAGGCATTGCCGGAGTAATGGCAGCCGAATATGAAATGACTAATTCGTGGCGAGACAAAGGCATTATCGAACATCTTTTTGCCAAAGAAAATAAAGGAGGTGCCGTCCTGACTTTCAATGAATCTGATGAACAGAAGGTTCGTGAATTGATAGAACAGTTGCCTTTATTTCCTTTTTTTGAAAAAGTAGAATACTTGCCGCTGGATAAGCTCTATTAAAATAGATTGAATAGCATTAAAAATAAACAAATGAAAACAAGAAAATTAGGAAACCAGGGATTAGAAGTTTCTACGCTCGGGCTAGGATGTATGGGATTAAGCTTTGCTTTTGGCCCTGCAACGGATAAACAAGATGCCATTAAACTTATTAGAAGAGCGGTGGAATTGGGCGTAACTTTTTTTGATACTGCAGAAGTTTATGGACCTCATGTAAATGAAGAAGTGGTTGGCGAAGCGTTGGCGCCATTCAGAAATGATGTAGTAATCGCTACCAAATTTGGTTTTGATATTGAAGCCGGGAATGGTATTTTAAACAGCCAACCTGCACATATCCGTCAGGCGGTAGAAGGTTCTTTGAAAAGATTAAAAATTGATGCGATTGATTTGCTCTACCAACACAGAGTAGATCCAAATGTACCGATTGAAGATGTTGCTGAAACGGTGAAAGAATTAATTCAGGAAGGTAAAGTAAAATATTTTGGTATGTCCGAAGCCGGATCAGAAAATATTCGCAGAGCGCATACTGTTCAACCACTTTCTGCTTTACAAAGTGAATATTCGCTTTGGTGGCGTGAGGCAGAAACAAAAACGTTTCCTACGTTGGAAGAGTTAGGAATTGGCTTTGTACCTTTCAGTCCGTTAGGCAAAGGTTTTTTGGCAGGTAAAATAGATGCGAATACGCAATTTGACAAAACGGATATACGGGCTACCAATCCCCGTTTTTCGGAAGAAAACAGAATTGCCAATCAGGTGGTGTTAGATTTATTAAACGATATTGCACAAAAGAATAATGCTACTACCGCACAAATTGCATTGGCATGGAACTTAGCCCAAAAGCCATGGATTGTTCCTATTCCCGGCACAACAAAAATTCATCGCTTAGAAGAAAACGTAGGTGCAACAAGTATTTCGCTTAGCGCAAATGACTTGAAAGAAATCAATGATGCCATTGCAAAAATTGAAGTGAAAGGAAATCGCTATACCGAAGCGCAGCAAAAATTGGTGGATAAATAATAACTTAAAATAAACAAAATGGAAAATATAACAGGAAAAGTAGTAGTCATCACTGGAGCCAGCAGCGGATTTGGAAAAATCACCGCTGAATACCTTTCAGAAAGAGGTGCAAAAGTAGTGCTTGGTGCCAGAAGAACCGAACGAATAGATGCCATAGCCAAAGCGATTAACGACAAAGGTGGCAGTGCATTAGCGGTAACCACCGATGTAACCAAAGTAGAACAGGTGAAAAATCTGGTGGACACCGCAGTGAAAAATTTTGGTAAAATTGATGTGTTGATTAACAATGCTGGAATTATGCCTTTGTCCCCTTTGGAATACCTGAAAGTCGAGGACTGGGATCGTTGTATTGACATCAACATCAAAGGCGTATTGTATGGCATTGCAGCAGCCTTGCCTTATATGAAAGAACAAAAATCGGGACACATTATCAGCGTTTCTTCGGTTGCCGGACATACCATCCGTCCGGGTGGAGCAGTTTATTCGGCTTCTAAATATTCGGTACGAGTTATTTCCGAAGCATTACGTCAAGAGGTAAAACCGTACAATATTCGTACAGCCGTTATTTCTCCGGGTGCCGTAGATACCGAACTTCCGGGAAGTGTTACCGCGGATGATGTTGCATTGGGCATCAAACAATATTATGCAGAAAATGCCATTCCTTCTGATTCATTTGCAAGAGCAGTGGCTTTTGTGATTAGTCAGCCCGATGATGTGGATATTAACGAAGTATTGTTCAGACCAACCAAACAACAGTTGTAAATTTTTATTTGAAATTATACAATTTTCAAATTGCTTCTCATTCTTCAATGTTTGTCCGTAATAGTGGTAAGCAATACCGTAATCTGTATAACTGTCGTCAGTAAAAACCAAAATACCTTTGTATCAACAAAAAAAAGTAAAATGGAATCAGTAAATATTAAAAACAAATCGTCCAAAGATCCATCAGGGATTTTTGAAAAAGGCGTAGAGGGTTCAAAAGAATTTTTTACGGGAAATAGCTTTGTTACTTCATTAATCATCAGAAAAGGTATTGATAATATCGCCAATGTGGCTTTTGAAGTAGGTGCAAGAACTTTTTGGCATACTCACCAAGTTGGACAAGTATTAATCGTTACACAAGGTGAAGGCTTTTATCAAGAGCGTGG